>CADBNQ010000024.1 GCA_902796045.1 uncultured Lachnospiraceae bacterium
CCAAAGTCGATCAGTTTTCGCAGGCGGCCTTCCATCTCGTCGCCCAGGATCAGCTCGCTTCCGCTCCCGTAGGCAGGATGTGCCAATACCGGTATGCCTCCTCCCCCGAGGATGCCTTTGATGGCATCTTCCGGGGAGACATACTGACTGCCAACTTTGAATTGGTTGATATATTCGTTGATTGCCTGCTCTTTGCTCTCTGCATATCCGTATTTTACCATAAGATTCCCGATGTGCGGCTTTCCGGGGTTGTCGAGGGAAAGCAGCTTCTCTATCTCATGCTCCGGGAAGTCGAAGCCGAGAGTGTTTCGGACAAAATCCAGCCGGGCAGTAAACTTGTTCATGCGCAGATTGTGTCCCTTCTCAACAACATGCCGGATGGAAGGGCTGTCAGGGTCATACCCGTATCCCAGGATATGATATTTGCCTTCTTTATCACGGCATGAAAACTCCACGCCGTTCAGAAACTGCGGATCCCCTGCTTTAAGTGCGCGGCGGATCACACTGCAGCCCTTTACTGCGTCGTGGTCGGTCAGCGAAAACAGTTCGATGCCGGCTTCCCGGACGCAGTTGATCAGTTCTTCCGGCGTATCCGTGCCATCGGATACAGTTGAGTGCATATGGAGATCAATCTTGTTTGCATCTATCATATCAAAATACCACTGTTTTTCCCTGAAGTTGTTCGGGATCAAAGGTTATAGCCATGTTCCAAAAAGATCTGCTGCAAGGAGATGTTCAGCTTATTCTTAACATAGGAATAATCTTCCTCACGACACTCAGCGCTGATGGAAAAAGTCATAGTCCCGTTCCCTATTTTGGTGAGCCCATTGTATTTAGGACTGCCATGGAACCGCACATCTTTCCGCCCGATTTTGGGAAGTTCTTTTTTAAGCATCTCTTCTATCTCAACAGCAGAAACGTCAGAGGAAACAGTCAGTTCACAGATAACAAGTGAATTCATCTGCGTCAGATTCGTGATCAGTCGGATATCCCTGTTGCTGACTGTAACCACATTTCCTTCTTTTGTCAAGAGTGTTATACTCCGGACACCGATTTCATTCACTATACCCTGAAATGGGGGAACACCTGTCTCAGTTACTACTATCTTGTCTCCGACATGGATGGTCCCGTCGGCCACATATGTCATCCCTGCAATGATGTCCGAAACAAAATTCTGCGCGCCCAGAGAGATTGCAAGGGCCAGAGATCCTATGCCGGTTATGATCGTTGTCCTGCTTAATCCAAGATACTCACAGGCCAGGATCAGGAAAGCAAATATCGACACATACATTACAACACTTGCGATCAGGCGGAAGATCGTCTTTCCTTTTGGCCCGGACAAAGCTGCGAAGAGCGCGGTAAGAAAACGCGTTGTGATCACCAGAAGGAATGTTTTAGACAGGAGGATCACTATGCCTGCGACAGCGAAGAGGTTGAGCCCTTTTTCCCAGTTGCCGGACAGAATATAATAGTAGACTGTATTACGTGCAATGCCGGCAGTCCCGCTCATAAAGGGGCTTAAAGCTATCAGGATAATGGCCACGACGACTTCCATTGTGATCACACCTCTTCTTCCTGGAGGGATCGTCCTGATCTTTTCGAGAAGAAGCAGAAGCCCCTTTTTTTCCTCCGGCTCTTCTTCCCACTCTGCCGTATTCTTGTAGGTATTGAAAAACTCGTCTGTGTATTCCCTGAGAGTCATCCCTGCAAGGATCGTATAGATGAAAATAAAGAGAAGACACCCTGTCAGACATAATCGGATCATGCCGGCAAGATCCCGGCTTTGTGTTCCCATGTAATAGGCAATGACGTCAGCCTTCTTGTTTGGCCATTCTGGGATATCGGATGTCTCCATGGGTGCTGATGTGATAAAGAAGGCACCATCTTTTGTCTCCAGCATTTTCACCAGGGATTCCTTCAGATCCGACTCATCAAGCCCTAATTCGGAGATGTAGCTTCCCTCCAGTGATTCTGCAGAAGAAACATAAATCCGGCCGGTTTTGGCATCGGAGATCCAGAGGGTGGTCTTATCATCACAAAGATTCTTCAGAATATTTCTGACGGTTTGTTTTGGATCAGAATCATGCTCCGAAACAGAAGAAGGATCTACACTGATAATCATCACTCCGTACCGGTCCTTTGAAGCGGCATCCCTGATCCGTATACCCAGCCGCATTTCATTGAGCCCGGTTATCTCGTCCTTTTCCTGGTCATGGACGATGCTGGGAACTCCTTTCAGGATCCTTCTGAAATCATAGGTTGATGATTCAGGATCCCTGCCAAGTTCAAGGCCGATCCATGGACCACTGCTGACAGTTTCAGAGCCATTTGCATCATATAGTGTGATGGATGAAGCAGAGATACTTTCGGCTAATGTTGCCAGAAGGGAACTGCTTCGCAGATTCGGGTATTCATCAAGGAATCTGGCTATATGATTTCCATATTCCACATAGGCCCCTTCGAAGGACTGCTTATTCTGATCATACTGTTCTGAATATGCCTGGATGCTTTCTGTCATCACAGCAAGGCGTTCCCGGCCATCTACGGTATCGTCATATAAGCTGTCCAGCATATAGATAAATATGCCGCTGACAATGAGCATGATGGTTCCGTAGAGTCCGAAGAGAACAATAAGTGAACGGACACGGGATGGTCTGAAGGCTTTCTCCTGGTCCGGCGTCAGGATATTGCTCTTCACATAAGTATAATGGGAGAATCCGGTAACCAGCAGTGTTGCCAGGAGAATGATCAGCGTCGCGATCATATATCCTGCCCGTCCAAGAGCCTTTATGAACAGATTTGGCATCTCTTCCAGAAGAATCAGATATCCTGACGGAACCTGGGACTTTCCTGAGACATAGGTAAACTTTGTATCACCATATGTCAGCACCCCGGATGATTTTCCGTCAGCCTTCTCCAGATCCTTCCGGGAAAGCCCGAGATCCTTTACGCTCTCAAGATTGGCAAATTGCTGATCATTTTTGTAAACAATGCCGGTGATGTTATTGCTGTCCGGGTCACAGGAAACAAATATTGCAGATACATCGTAGGCAATCTCTGCTTTTTGCAGAACACTGGAGATATCAACAGATTCCCTGACAACCTCGGATAGCACAGTATCCTGATACCATTCCAGATAATAATTGTCTGAATCGCCGATCCTGCTGTATACAACAAGCGTGGAGGGGTCATTTGGCGCCGCAAAGTATCCGGTTTTGTCCTGAAACAGAGAAAGATCCAGGCCGATCTTGCGGCTGACTTCCTCAGGAGCAGACAGTTTTCCGCCTGCAGTGCTGATCACAGCACCGTTCTCCCGGGCTTCTTTCTCCACAATATACTTATTTTCGTCGATATGACTCAGGGCCAGTGAGGCAAAGACTGCCTCAACCTGGTATCTTTCTATGATCTTTTCCTCGTGGTCTTTCCACTGATCAGACAGATTCTGCAGCGTAACGCGGACTTCTTCTCTGCTCAGAGGTTTTTCCTTCAAGGCTTCTCTGGAGAGTGCTCTATAATTCTGCAAGGTGACAATTGTACCAAAGATAGCCGTGAAAAAGACTGCAAGGAGTACGGTTATTATAATTTTCCGGCGAAAATGATCCACTTTCTGTTCACTCCACTCTACTTCTTATTTTTTGAATTTCTTTCCGGTGGAAGCACCACCATCGATCAGTACGTCAATGCCGCAAAGATAGCCGTTTCTTTCATCAGCGATCGTGGCAATGGCATACCCCAGTTCCTCTGGTCTGCCCATGCGTTTTGCGCAGGTCATCTCAACCATCTTCCTGGCAAAGTCAGCCTTTTCCACCTCTGCTGTACCCATGTCTGTCTCTATAAGTCCGGGACTGACAGAAACGACCCGGATACCTTTGGCAGCATATTCATGGGCACATTTCTGAGCGTACCAGACAACGAAATTCTTGCTCATCGTATAGGCCATGCCCGATTTATTGTAGTCATCCGGCGGAAGCTGCGCTTCCCTCTTCAGATGCTTGAGGAAATTATCCTCATCATATTCTGCCATTTCGTAGATCTGATGTTTGACAAGGATGCCGGGGGCTTCATAGGCGGAGCTTGATGCGATGTCCACGATAACTCCTCCCTGATCCATATATTTGTAGAATTCCATATTGACATTTTTTGTTCCGATGGCATTGACCCGGATGATCTGCTCCGGTTCTGCCATAGTGGGAGAGAGGCCTGCCGCATGGATCACGGTCTTGATCGTTCCAAGGCTGGCTGCCAGCAGGCAGAGCTCATGGACATCCCTCCGTGAAGATACATCACAGGTGATCAGGTGTACCTCATGTCCTTCTTCTTCAAGAACTGTTTTGGCATGCTCAAGCTTTGCAAGGGTCCTTCCTGTGATAACAAGAATCACATCTTTTGCTATATTTCTGGCGGTCTCCAGACCCATGCCGCTTCCGCCGCCGGTAATTACACATACATTTGCCATTTCATTTTCCTCCTTCATATCACTCAAACTGATTGCACTCCTGGTTCGAGTATATTGACCATGGATAGTCATTTACACGATTTTACGACCTGCCTTTATTCCGGCTTGATGATCCCCTCTTTGAGGAGCCACTGGATCTGGTCGTGGATGGTCTCCTGATAGGACCTGGTGGTATAGCCCAGTTCTTCTTTCGCTTTGCTTGAATCAAAGCGATTGTTTCTCGCCAGGCTATACACCGAAAAACGGCTCATCAGCGGCTTTGTACCAGTTTTTTTGGCCTGAGCCTCCATCACGGTCCCCATGATATTGGCAGCGAAGATCGGAAGGAAGATTTTGACTTTCTTTCCGCCGCTTTCGTCTGTAACCATACGGCAGAAGTCCCTGAAGGTGACAGGTTCGTTGGCAAGGATGTAGCATTCCCCGCAGCGGCCTTTGTCTACTGCCGCAATCAGGCCATTTGCCAGATCACGGACATCACAGAGATTGAAGTCTCCGTCGATTCCTGCCGGAAGCTCTCCGTTGATGATGCGGATCAGGTTCTGTGTCGGCTCACCGATGGCATAATCTTCCGGTCCCATGATACCGCTTGGATGGACGATGCATGCGTTCAGTCCTCTGTGATGGCAGGCGTCCAGAACTTCCTGGGTTGCCCAGGCTTTGCTCATGGCATAACAGCCGGGAACCTTTGTCTCATCAAAATAGTCGATCTCTTTGATGGCAGTTCCTTCAGGCTGTTCCGGGATAGCGCCGGTGCTGGAGCAGTAGACCAGCTTCTTTATGCGGGGCATAGTGAGGCAGAGCTCAATGATGTTCTTTGTTCCGCCGACATTGACATCGATCACCTTCTGGTTGAAGCCCGGATCGATGGTCACGATGCTGGCGATATGCAGTACGACGCCTTCTTTGTCTTCAGGCACCTCAAAAAAAGGACGGAGGCTCTCTATACTCGTCAAATCGCCCTCGAATATCTCTATACCTTCCGGAATATATTTCTTTGCCGGATCATTCGGGAGAATAAAAGCTCTCACGTCACACCCTTCTTTGCTCAGCTGACGGCAGACGGTACTTCCCAGAAAACCTGCCGCACCTGTCACCAGATACAGGATCCCTTTTGTTTCCATAATACATTATTCCTCCTATTGTTTTTGATTTGACTTTTTACAGAGCTTATGCTACTGTGATTAGACTATATCTACAATTTGTTGAAAACTCAATAACCAGTTTCCCTCGAAATGTTTTATAAACAACAGATATATAAAATGTGTTGATTTATAGGGACGAATAATGACAGAGAATAGACAGAATCGGCGTGTGCGTATGACCAAACGTCTGATGCAGGAGGCTCTTCTGGAGCATTTGGAATTGAATACACTGGAAAACATCACTATCACATCTCTTTGTGATACTGCTGATGTGAACCGGTCAACATTTTATAAGTATTATAAAGAACCGGCTGATCTGCTTAAGGAAATAGAACAGGATTTTCTGGACCGGATCCCCGCTGCCCCCGTAATCCTGAATCTGGAAAGCCAGGAGCAGCTTCTTAATGAAACTACCGGTTTTTTTGATTATGTAAAGGACAATGAGAGAGTTGTCAGAGTGTTATTCAGCGATTCTGCCGGCAACCGTTTTGCCGCCCGGCTTGTAGATTTCATCTGCTCTCAGAATTTTGAACTGAGCGGGGATCTGGATGAAGCAGCTTCTCTTTTTATCCATCTTTATATCGCCAATGGAACGGTAGGCATGCTTCGTGACTGGGTCAATAAAGGTTTTCCCGTCAGCAGCCGCGAGATTGCCGAGATGATGTTCTCTCTTTCGAGGAAGCTCACACAATAGACTCAGAA
>CADBNQ010000025.1 GCA_902796045.1 uncultured Lachnospiraceae bacterium
CCGATACGGTTTTCTACGTAGAGGGAGACCCACCTTTTTTTCTTTGTTTTATCGATCTGCTGTCTCATAAGCCTTCCCTCCTAATACATGATATCGTCAAAGCTTGCGCCGCCCCGGATCATGGGAAGGACCAGCTCATCGGGAGATACTGTGCATTCGATGACTACCGGCTTGTTGTGCTCTTCCGCGTAGGCTCTTGCTTCCAGGAGCACCTCTTTTAAGTCTTCATCCCTGGTGACCAGGTAGCCTTTTGAGCCGTAGGCTTCAATCACCTTGACAAAGTCCGGTGTGTATTCCGGGCAGGTCCAGCCTTCGGTGCCGCAGCGGCCCTTGCAGGATTTGTGGTAGCGGAGGCAGGTGATCGTGTAGCGGCCTTTCTTGAAAAGAGTCTGCATCTGGCGGACCATGCCCAGCTTATTGTTGTTCATGATGATATTGACCAGGGGCAGCTCCTGACAGACAGCTGTGGCCAGTTCCTGGATATTCATCTGGAATCCGCCGTCACCGCTGATGGAGACCACGGACTTGTCCGGACATCCGATCCTGGCTCCGATGGCTGCCGGGAGGCCGAAGCCCATGGTACCCAGGCCGCCGCTCTGGATCAGCCTGTGGCCTGCGTCCAGTCTCAGATACTGGGCAGCCCACATCTGGTGCTGACCAACGTCTGAAGAAAAGACTGTATCCCTGTCCGCATAGACTTCATTTAAGGTGCGGATGATGTGTTCCGGGCTGACCCCGACCTTGACATCCATGGACAGAGGGTACTCCCTGTCCCACTCCTTGATCTTGCTGACCCAGTCCTCGTGGTGCATTTCTTTGGTGAGCTCTATGATCTTTCGGATGGCCAGCTTGGCGTCTGCCACGATGGGAATGTCCACCGTGATATTCCTGGAGATCGAAGAGGCTTCGATGTCAATGTGTATGATCTTTGCCTTGGGGGCAAATTTGGATATATTTCCTGTGACACGGTCGTTGAAGCGGCAGCCGATGGAGATCATCAGGTCGCATTCATCTGCCGTCCTGTTGGCGGCGTAGGAACCGTGCATGCCGATATTGCCGATGTAGAGAGGGTGGTCTGTGGAAATAGCGCCCCGCCCCATGACGGAGGTAACCACCGGGATGTTCAGCTTCTCAGCCATCTCGGTCAGGTCTTCCTGGGCGTGGGCCAGGTTGACCCCGCCGCCGATCAGGAACATGGGCCTTTTCGCCTTCTTTATGAGGGCAATGCCTCGCTTGAGCTGTCCCACGTGCACACCCGTGTTGGGCTTGTAGCCCCGTATGTTGACCTCTGTGGGGTAGGAGGTGGATCCCAGTTCTGCCATGACGTCCGCCGGCAGGTCCACAAGGACCGGCCCCGGCTTGCCGGACCGGGCTATATAAAAGGCCTCCTTGATCCTCTGGGCCAGCATCTCCCTCTCTCTGACCATGATGACGAACTTGGCAATATGTCTTGTCACGCCGATAATGTCTACTTCCTGAAAGGCATCATTGCCGATCAGATTCTCTGAAACCTGGCCGGTGAAACAGACCAGGGGGATGCTGTCATAGTTGGCGGTGGCGATACCGGTCACCAGGTTGGTAGCCCCGGGCCCGCTGGTCACCAGACAGACCCCGACTCTGCCGGTGGCCCTGGCGTAACCGTCAGCCGCGTGGATCAGGCCCTGCTCATGTCTGGGCAGGACCAGGTCGATACCGTGGGCATCGTGAAGCTCATCCAGGAGATTCACGTTCATCCCGCCCGGATAGGCAAAGATCGTATCGACACCTTCCTTTTTCATCGCTGTAACAAACAGGCTGTTTCCTGATATTTTCATACTAAATACACCTTTTCTATTATAATTTAATCGTAACTGCTCAGTACCCCTGAGCAGTTAAGCCGCATCTGTGGCCTGTCGGCATTAGAGTACCGATGCGGCATGGCTTTTCAGATGTACCTTGCAGTGGTCTCGCAGTGAATGCGAGATCCTGCTGAGTAGTCACATTTAATCTACATTAAATATTTTCGTGTCCGGAGGAGTGGATTGTGAGTCTGAGCAGACTAAATACTGCCTTGCCCTGATTCAGTCTGCTCAAAATGATCCACCGGAGCATTGCTTTCTCCAACGGCGCATTGCTTTGAACACATGGACGGCTGCAATGCGCTGGCGACTGCTTATGCGGGTCTGTTGTAATTGATCAGACAGCCCTTGAGGATGATCTCCCTCTCGTCGTCTGTCAGCTGGCCCATCTTCAGGCTGAATTCCCGGGCCTCTCCGTCTCTGATCACATAGGCTTTGTACTCTTCTGCCCTGTCTTTGACTGCCTTCTTCACGTCTGGAAGGTAAATGTAATCTCCGTTGGCGAAGGGAAGGTCTCCCTCGTCGATCAGGAATGGCAGCATACCCCAGTTGATCAAATTGGAACGATACCTCTTGGTGGCATACTCGTTGGCGATGTTTGCCCAGCCTCCGAGGACCTTCTGGCAGGAAGCTGCCTGCTCTCTGGCAGATCCATCGCCCGGCTTCACGGCGAAGATAGTGGATCCGATGCCAAGGGTTCCGGCGTCAGTTCCGGCTCCAGTTCCGGCGTCAGTACCGGCGTCAGTTCCTGCTGCCAGCCTGCAGTCTCTCCTAATGACTTCCATCACTGCTCTAAGCTCCGGCAGTGCCTGACAGGGGTCACCGCCTTCCTCGATGGCTTTCTGGGCTTTCTGGACCTCCTTGGCCCTGCCCACATAGGCCGGATCCTTTCTGGACAATGTA
>CADBNQ010000026.1 GCA_902796045.1 uncultured Lachnospiraceae bacterium
ATATTTCGCATACCACTTATCTTTTTCTTTCGCAGCTATATCTTCTTCCCGGACTGTGAACCCTGTGATTTTTATCTGGTCCTGGCCCTCCTGGCCGGGGGATGTCCCTCCCGGGTCTCCCTCAGCATTTTCCTGTTCCTGCCCTTTCTGACCGCCTGCCGTCTCTGGCCCGGCCTGGTCTGTCTTGCCTTCTCCTGCCTCTGACAGAGCCTGTCCATTATCATGACCGGCAGCCTCCGATACAGGCTGCTTCCCCTGATCTTTGACTGTCACTGACTGGCCAGATGCCCCCTTGTCTTCTTCTTTTGTATCTGACCGGTCAGATGCCTCTCTGTCATCTTCTATCGTATCATCTTCTCCTGTCCCTGGCTGAACCGTCTCCTCCGTCTCTCCTCCTGTACCAGACTGAATGTTCTTTTCCTCCCGGACTCCCGCATCAGTCCCTGACTTCACCGGGAATTCATCGTTCTCTTGAGCCGGTTCGGATGCGGTCTGTGTGCTTTCCGGCACCGCACCTTTATCCTCTGCCTTTGCCGGGATCGTCTTCCCGCTTCCTGTCATGACAATGACCATGATCATTAAAAAACAACCTGTCTTTCTGAACAGATTTCCTCCTCTCATAGCTCACTCCCCCTTCAACCTCGTCGGAAAACATCTTTTCTTTCACTGTTTCACTTCTGCCCGATATCTCCCTGAGAGCCTGAAATATATCCAGATAGAAAAAGAGAAAAACAGCTAAACCCAGAAAAAGCAGCGTCAAAAAGAACAGCGAAATAAATATCGCATACACAAGGGTCATCATAAATGACAATTGACCTCCCCTTATCGTTCAATCGTGATCGCCCTGGCGATCGCGTGCGGGCTGCCTACCGCGTCAGTGATCTTCGCCCCTGCCCCGGTCGAGTTCAAGATGGTGCCGGGTTCCGGCTGCCTCCACTTTGTCCATGGCATCATGCACGATCCTGGCCAGGTTGTCCCTGTCCTCCTCCTTAACCTCTTTCATACAGCTGTCCTGTGCATATCGGCTAATCTTGCGCAGCTCGGCAATGAGTTCTTCAGATGTGACATCTTCATCCAGAAAGTCCCCGGCGTGGGCCCCGATCTGTCCGGCAATCTCGCAGTACAAGGCGAGGGCAGTCCCGGGATTTCCAATCATCTTTGGCGAAAAGGCGTTCAGGGAAGACAGGTCCTTATAATAATCCGAATAACCTCCGGCTCTTTCCTCTCCTGCCTGTCCATGTCCGGCCAGGGTGGGATAATACCGGCCTATCCTGGCGTAGATCTCTGCCCTGATCCTCTTGTCCCGGCTCAGGGGTGCATGGTCGAGATCCTGAAACCAGGTCCCTGCTATGCTCTTCCCCCGGCTTCCTTTATAATAGAAGAAGCAGGCCAGTCCCATATTATAAGAAAACTCGGCATAAGCTTTTTTATGTCTGCGAAAAAGGGTGATATTCCGGCATCCTGATCTTCTTTCATAGAGAAGATCCTCCAGGGCTGCTTTTTCCTCATCGGTCATGCACCTGTCCGCACTGATCCAGGACAGCATCAGCTGATATGCTTCCGGAGCAGATCTGTCGATCCGGACGGCTTCCCTGACCAGCTCTCTCATCTCACTGAATCCCCGGGCACTTTCCGCTTCCTCCAGACAGCCAAGGTAATCCTGCCGCAGCAGACTATGATGATACAGACCTGAAGACAGGGTCCCAAGGGCCAGAACCCATGTGATCAGGCAGACTGCGGCAAATATCCTCAGTCTGAGCCTCCGGTCAGACAGGTACTCCTGGTCCAGCCTCTCGTAGTGTTCCAGATCCTGCATCAGTTCCTGGCAGGACTGGTACCTTTCCCCTGGATCCTCTCTGGTACAGCGGAGGATGATCTGCTCCAATCCGGGTGACAGGGCAGGATTCCAGCGTCGTACAGGGAGCATCCTGTAAGGAGGAGCGGCAGGGTCATGTCCGGTCAGCAGATGATAGAGGGTGCTGCCCAGACAGTAAATGTCTGTTCTGGCATCTGTCTGCCCTGCTCCTCCATACTGCTCCGGTGCTGCGTAGCCCCTGGTGCCAAGACACATGGTATCCCTGCCGCACACCTCTTTCATCTCTCTGGCCGTGCCAAAATCAATCAGAACAATATCCCCATCAGATTTGAGCATGATATTGGCCGGTTTCATGTCGCGATAAATGACCGGCGGTTCCCTGCTGTGGAGATACATGAGCACACTGCAAAGCTGAACAGCCCATCTGAGCACATCCTGCTGAGAGAAAGCCTCCTGTTTTCTTA
>CADBNQ010000027.1 GCA_902796045.1 uncultured Lachnospiraceae bacterium
AGCAGGAGAAACCTGTCACATAGCGATAGGGGATCAGAAGCAAGAGGACATCACCTTGGAAAAAATGTCTTCATCTTATGGAGATGCTCTGGAACAGGGACAGAACCATATGATGGATAAACCATCTGACAGGAATACTGACAGGCAAAATGAACCTGATCCTTCCCACATGAGGGAAGCTGTACCAGAAGAGTCAGAAGAAGAAACAGACGTCTCAAAATCAATAATTGACATAGGCCGGTCCGATCGGATCGCCCTTGCCGACTCTTTTGTCGCCATCCTGGCAGGGCTTGCAGTATCAGCCGTTTATAAAAGAAGACATCAATAGCTAAGTGTTCAGGTCCAAAGGCCCCCGGTCTTAAAAGGCCGGGGGCCGGGCAGCCTGCCCGCTTCATTGACAATGCCATAAAAATATGCTATATTATCGTAGATATTAGAAGTGTCTAACTTTAGCAAGTTTTATAGAACATAAACGCTGCACTCTTATCTCAACTGAGAGGCGCTCTTTTTTTAAGCCGGAAGTTAGATGCGGCTAATAAAATATAGCTTAACATAACCAGGAGGTATCATCATGAAGTTTAAAGGAATCGGATTATTTGCGCTGGGCACATTGTTTGGATTTGAAGGGATTAGATTTCTTTCCTCCAAAGATGCGAAGAAAGCCTACACTCGCTGCACGGCAGGCGTTCTTCGTGCAAAGAATTCGGTGGTGACACAGGTAACGACTTTGCAGGAGAACTGTGAAGACATTTACGAGGAGGCGAAGGCCATCAACGAGGAAAAAGCGAGGAAGGACAGGGAAACGGAGATCACAGACGACGAGCCGGAAGATATACAGCATAACTAACATTTTGCAGAAAGAAGCAGCATATAATGAGATTTACGATCAAACATGAAATCAGAGGGCGGCTCAGGGTCCACCTTCCGATGAAGTATATGACATTTCGGGAGGCTGATTCGCTGGAGTATTATCTTAGGTCCTTTGATGAGATACGGCAAGCCAGGGTTTACGAGAGAACAGCTGATGCAGTTGTCGTGTATGACACCGGCAGGTCAAGGGTCATAGACATTATCAGGGGATTTTCTTTTGATACCGCCCAGGTTCCTGATAAGATATTTGAGTGTTCCGGAAGAGAACTCTCTGCACAATATTATGACAGACTCGTCAATTCTGTTGTCATCCATTATGGTAAAAGGATTATCCTTCCCTTCAGCCTGCACAGGGTCTGGACGACGGTTAAAGCAGTAAAGTATATATGGCGTGGGATAAAAACTCTTAAGAACAGACGGCTGCAGGTGGAACTGCTTGATGCCATCGCAATAACTGCGGCTGTTCTCACAGGAGATTACAGCACTGCCTCTTCCATCATGTTCCTGCTGCAGATCGGTGACACCCTGGAAGAATGGACGCACAAGCGTTCTGTGGATGATCTTGCCAGGCGTATGTCACTGAATATCGATAAAGTATGGCTGCTGACGGATGCCGGCGAGGTTCAGACAGCGTCTTCGGATATTGTATGTGGTGATCATGTGGTTGTACGTATGGGAAACATGATTCCCTTTGATGGAGAAGTCTCTTCAGGGGAAGCCATGGTCAACCAGTCGTCAATGACCGGGGAGTCCGTGCCGGTGCGCAAAAGTTCCGGCATGAGCGTATTTGCAGGAACTGTGGTCGAGGATGGGGAGCTTACAATCCTGGTAACACAGACAGAAGGCTGCGGACGTTTTGACAAGATCGTGAAGATGATCGAAGAGTCGGAGAAACTCAAATCGTCGCTTGAAAGCAAGGCTGAAAGGCTTGCGGACAGGCTTGTTCCCTATACATTGCTTGCGTCCGGTCTGACCTGGGCCTTCAGCCGTAATGTCACCAAGGCAGTATCTGTGCTTATGGTTGACTATTCATGCGCCCTTAAGATGGCCATGCCTCTGTCGGTGCTTTCAGCAATCAAAGAAGCATTGGAATATGACATAACCGTCAAGGGAGGCAGATTCCTTGAGGCTGTGGCTGAGGCTGATACGATCGTTCTTGATAAAACCGGGACATTGACCAGGGCTCAGCCTACAGTAGTGAAGGTGGTATCTTTTAATACCGAATCGGAAGATGAACTGCTCAGGCAGGCAGCCTGTCTGGAAGAACACTTTCCTCACTCTGTGGCAAGGGCTGTTGTGGATGCCGCCCAGAAAAAAGGTCTGCTTCATGAGGAACTCCATACGGAAGTCGAGTATATAGTAGCCCACGGAATCGCTTCTGATATTAACGAAGAAAAAGCTGTGATTGGAAGCTATCACTTTGTGTTTGAAGATGAAGGCGTTCAGATACCTGAGGATAAGAAGGAAGTATTTGACTCTCTTCCCGATGAATATTCTCACCTGTATTTTGCAAAGAATGGAAAACTATGCGCATGCATTCTGATAGAGGATCCTATGCGCGAGGAAGTAAGGACAGTCGTTGAGGATCTCCGCAGACAGGGGTTTGAACACATCGTAATGATGACCGGTGACAGTGAAAGGACAGCGAAAAAGATAGCGGATGAAGCAGGGATTACCGAGTTTTATGCAGAAGTCCTCCCCGAGGATAAGGCAAAATATGTAGAGAGAGCCAAAGCAGAGGGAAGACGCGTTGTCATGGTGGGGGATGGGATCAATGACTCGCCGGCCCTTTCGGTATCGGACGCAGGCATTGCCATAAGTGACGGTGCTGAGATTGCAAGACAGATCGCAGACATAACCATCAGCTCTTCTGACCTTGCAGGGATTGTGGTTCTCAGACAGATCAGTTCTCTGCTGATGAAACGTATCCGCTTCAATTACAGGACGATCGTTGGTTTTAATACCGGACTGATAGGACTTGGTGTGGCCGGTATCCTGTCTCCGGCAATGTCTGCAATGCTTCATAATGGCTCAACGATTGCACTGGGACTTAAGAGTATGACAAATCTGCTGCCGGAGGAGTGAACCATGTATAAGACAATATTAAAAATCGATGGAATGATGTGCGGGATGTGTGAAGCGCATGTCAACGATGCAATCAGGAAAACAGTACCAGATGCAAAGAAAGTCAAAAGCTCTCACTCCAGGGGGGAGAGCAGCTTTGTATCAGAAACAATACCAAATGCAGCCGAAGTGAAGGCGGAGATTGAGAAAACGGGATATACCGTGTTTTCTGTGAATTCAGAACCATATAAAAAGAGGTTCATCGGACTGTTTTGAAAATGATAAATAGAGCAAGGGGAATATTTTCCGGGAATGCTGGTCTTAAACGCAAAACTCTTGATTATTTGGAGTTTTGCGTTTATATTTTTTTATAGGAAATTGTGCCAGCTTTCTATGCTGCAGGCCTTACGGGTGGATGTGCACCCGCGCAGCGCAGAAGATATCGATAACAGGGTAAGATACATGGTAAACAAATTATCTATTTGTCAAACGAGGGATATGCTCTGCGCTGTCTGTGATAAGGTAATCCGGGTGCAGTGTCGGTCGTCATCATATTTCAGGCAATGGCTGAGTATATGGAATCATTGGAATGTACATCATACGAACCATTTATAGGAGAAGGGAAGATTTGATGAGTAATAAAACCTACCGAAATTTTATTCTTGTGACACTTCTTATACTGATATTGGCGGCTTTGCTGATTTTGATCAGTACCGGCAGGATGCAGGCCATGATAGATCCCGTTCATTATAAAGAAGCAGGCACAGGTGAATACAGACTGCCGGTGTTTGGAACGTCAGATATCCATGGTAGTCTTGTAAACCGATTGGATGCCCCTTACCAATACAGGATGGCTTATATTGCTGATAAGGTGGATGATCTCCGAAGGACGGAGGAAGGCTCCGATCCAGACAGGCTGATCCTGATCGATGCCGGCGATATCTATCAGGGGACCGCGGCGTCGAATCTTGTTGACGGGGAGTCCATGTCTGCTGTGTACGATCAGATGAAATATGATGCAGTCGCTGTGGGCAACCATGAATTTGACTGGGGAATCGATACCGTGATCGATGGTGATAAAACCATGCGCGATTATTCGCAGGGCGGCCGGAAAAAGGATAATCAGATTCCGGTGGTTTGCTGCAATCTTTATCAGAACGGTGAGAAGGTGGATTTTGCAAAGGACTATGTGATACTGAACAAAAGTGCGGTGGATGATTCCGGAGAAAAACTGGATGTAAAAGTGGCAGTGATCGGATTTG
Organism: uncultured Lachnospiraceae bacterium; assembly: GCA_902796045.1. Taxonomy (GTDB): domain Bacteria; phylum Bacillota; class Clostridia; order Lachnospirales; family Lachnospiraceae; genus Anaerobutyricum. The sequence continues at coordinate 4,197 of CADBNQ010000027.1, forward strand.
CCGAGAATTATTCCGGAAGTATTCCTGCCAAAGATTTCAGTCAACTCGGCTTCAGTATTAAGACAGATTACGATGAGGTCAACCGTATCGCATCAGACCTTGAGAAAGATGACAAGTGCGACGCGACTATTCTCCTGGCCCATGGAGGAGCAGAGACCATAGCAAAAGGGCTGGGTGCCTCTTCAGATGTGGACCTGGTCATAGGCGGTCATCTGCATCAGGATATCGAGGGCGTGACTGATGGGGGAATCAGATACCTGGCTCCTGCGGGCAAAGGCTTTTCGTATATGTACTCTGAACTCGTATTTGAGAATGACGGAGAGGGAGGAGCGAGAAGAAAAGCCGATGCAGATGACAGGGCCGGCATAGTTACATTGAAGGACCGTCAGGATCAATGTTACGATACGAAAGAAAATGCGGATGAGATTGACCATGAGGTTGTCGATATAACAAATGAGTATCTTTGGAAAATCGACAAATATCTTAAGGAGGAGATTGGATATATTACCGCTCCTCTGACCAGGAATGCCATTAAGGACAGCGGGAAAAGGGTATCAGCTGCGAGCAACTTTGTGACGAATGCCATGCTGCGCGGTGCAGATGTTGAGGTGGCTTTTGTCAATTCCGGCGGAGTCCGCGAGGACATAGATCTCAAACCGGGCGAGGACAGACATATGCTGCACCTTGCGGATATCTATTCAATGCTTCCTTTTGATGACATGCTTTATTGTTATGAGATTACTTACGAAGAGCTTCTTGATGTATTCAATTACTCTATGAATTCCAGAGGACGATCTCTTTTGACCTGCATGTCCGGCATGGACTGCTATTTCATTAATGACCCGACAGACGATGGCAGCAGCGGAGAAAAATACAGGAGAACCATCGTGGATGCTCTGGTGATAGATGGCGAGCCTGTATACAGAGCCGGTCAGTGG
>CADBNQ010000028.1 GCA_902796045.1 uncultured Lachnospiraceae bacterium
GTGTCGCATTAAAGATCAGGGTCACATTGGTCTTAACCCCCTCGGAGCTCAATACCTTGGTAGCCTTCAGGCCTTCCACGGTCATAGGAATCTTCACTACCATGTTGGGATGGATCTTTGCAATCTCTCTGCCTTCGGCGATCATCCCTTCAGCATCTGTGGTTGTTGCCTTGACCTCACCGCTGATCGGGCCGTCGACGATGGACGCAATCTCTGCGATGACCTCATTGAAATCTCTTCCTTCTTTGGCGATCAGGGACGGGTTGGTGGTCACGCCGCAGATCACTCCCATATCATTAGCCTTCCTGATGTCCTCTACGTTTGCTGTGTCAATAAAAAATCTCATATTGCTCCTTTCTGCCGTATCTGATCCGGCTGTATGACTACTCTGCCTGATTTATTCGTTTTCGAAATCAACGATCCTCTGAACCTTGTCTTTGGATCTGCTGTTGGGATCATAAGTACAGGAAAGGTATTCTTTTACCATGCACTCGGCCAGTTTCAGTCCGATCACCTGGGAACCCATGGTGATGACATTGGCATTGTTGGAGAGTGCTGCTCTCTGAGCCTGGTATACATCATGGATGCAGGCTGCGTAAGCACCTTTTACCTTGTTGGCAGCGATAGAAACGCCGATACCAGTTCCGCAGACTACGATCGCCCTGTCGTACTCTCCATCTGCTACTGCCTGAGCGCACTTAATAGCGACATTGGCATAAATCGGATCATCACTTCCGAAATCAGCCACTTCATGCCCCAGTTCCCTGACATAGTCCATAAGGTGAAGCTTAAAATCTGTTGCGTTGGGATCACATCCAAATACGATTTTCATAGTGTTGTCTCCTTTCTTATAGGTATGTAAATGATTATAAATACTTTCTCATTTCATCTAAAGAGTCATAGATGCAGGTAGGTACTACATCAGACTCAGCTACTGTCTGCATATCTGCTTCTCCGGTCAGGACCAGGAAGCCCTTTGCCCCGTTATCCACGCCGGTTCTTACATCAGTATAAAGCCTGTCTCCTACAAAGGCCATCTCTTCCGGCTTGTATCCGGTAATCTCGCCGATCATCTCCACAGTCTCCTTCCAGGGCTTGCCCAGGAAACGGGGCTTAACCCCTGTGGAGTCTGTGATCAGGCTGCACATGGCGCCGCAGTCTGGCATGAATCCATACTCTGTAGGACAGTTGGTATCCATATGTGTGGCGATAAAGGGAGCACCGTTGCGGATATAATGACAAATCCTGTCAAGCTTGTGGTAGGTCAGGGTCGTATCAAAGCTCTGGACGCAGACATCAGGATCCTCTTCCACGATGTTGAGACCTTTATCCTTCCAGTTCTCCACCAGCACCGGGGTACCGTTCAGATAAATCTTTGCCCCAGGATAATTCACCTTAAGAAACTCTGCGCAGACATCTCCTGCCGTGATGATCTTACTCTCTTCTACATCAAGGCCCAGCTTGTGCAGCTTCTCCACGTAGACGGAAGGTACCCTTGATGCATTGTTGGTAAAGAAGATGTACTCCCTGTCCGGAGAGGCATCCACTTCATGGATGAAATCCAGGGCTCCTTCAATCCAGTTGTCTCCCAGATAGACTGTTCCGTCCATGTCAAGGACAAATAACTTTACACCATTTAAAGCTTCTTCTTTCTTCAGCATAAATCATTACCTCTTATCAGCTAAGTTCAATCAGTAGTTCTGATCAGTCATAAAGCTCTGCTGTGATCTTCTCAGCGATCTGCTCGAGACGGCCGTTGTCTTTGGCAAACTGCATGACTGAATAGCGGGGTCGTACTTCATATCCCTTCAGCAGGCTCTGGCGGAACAGCTCTCTGTCGATGCCGATCTGCTTGGGACTGTAAGGTGCTCCCCCTTTGCGAAGGAGGGCTTCGATCTCCTCATGAGGCGGGCAAAGCTCTTTGACACCTTCAGGAAGAATGTCTTCTACTTCCTCAAAGAAGCGGGCGATAACCGGTGTGGCCACACCAACCTGAATGCCGTGATGGTTGGGGTTCACGCCGCGCTCTACATAATCCATCTCCCAGAAATGGGAAAGCATGTGCTCTGCGCCTGAGGCAGGACGGGAAAGATTCACCAGAGCCATGGCAACGCCGGTAAGAGTCAGGCCTTCAAGAAGGTCGCCCAGAGCCTTGGGATCGCGTGCGGGAAGGCCCTCGCAGCTGTCAAATGTGATCTTCATGGCTCTGTTGGTCAGCTCTACGCAGGTGTCGCAGCGATAGTCATTGTTCGCCTTGACGGCAAGATCCCAGTCTGCGATAGCAGTGATCTTGCCAACCATATCACCAAATCCGGCCTGGATCAGGTCATCCGGTGCAGTCTTTAAGATATCGGTATCTCCAACCAGACCGTAAGTCAGATGAGCTACCGGTGAATACTTATGTCCATGGGAAAAGATGGGAGCGCCGTCAGCAACATATCCGTCCATGGATGGTGCTGTGGCTACGATAATGTAGGGAAGTCCTGTACGGGAAGTGACAAACTTAACGGAATCATTGATAACGCCGGATCCTACAGCGATCATCAGCTTGCAGTCCAGATCCTGTTCCTGCAGGATGCGGCCCAGGGTCTTCTCATCGGGGATCAGGATATCATCACCCGTATCAAAAAGGAGGGTCTTGATATTGAATCCGTTCTCCTCAAGAAGCTCAACTGCTTTCTTACCTGCTACCTTGTAAGTGTTGTTATCAAAAACAACCAGAATCTTTCCATCCTTAAATGGCTCTGCCATGCGGGGCAGATCTTCAATAGCTCCCTTGCGGATAGACATCTCATGTACACTGAAATTATGATGTCTTCCACAGGAGCAGTCAAACTCTGTCTGCGGCATCTCGTTTACTGTCAAATTCAAAATCTCATTCATCGCTGTTACCTCCTTATATATATATGTTAATGAAAAATAGTTCCGATTGATCATCAGGCCCGGTCAGTTCTGAGAACAGCCAGGCTCTTTCAGGCCAGTAAGGCGCGGGCACACTCCACATCTGTCACCAGATGGTTGATGTAGCCGCCGCGGATGGCTCCGGTGATGGCCATGAGCTTGTCCATGCCGCCGGCAATGCCGACACAGCAGGGAACCTTGTGGAGCGATGCGATATCATAGCCAATCACGTTGTTATCCATGCTGTAGGGGGATGTATCACCATCCTCATCATAAAACTGCATACAGATATCTCCGGCAACCTTTCTCTCCTTGAGCTGGGCGATGGCCGCCTCATCATAATAGCCGGTGGCAGTGATAGAAGAATAATCACTGGGATAACCAATCCCCACCAGGGCGATATCCAGGTGCCTCATCAGCTCGATGGGCCTGCCCAGGCTCTCCTCCTTCATCAGCTCATCCCGCATCTTGCGTGTCGATACTCTGGCCGGAGCATGGAAGGGAACAAAGGTGCCGTGGTAGACATCGGCAAGGGCCTCGGCGATGCTGTTGGCATGGAGCTCAGTCTGAAGCTGTCCCATCCCTCCCACCATGGGGACAAAGGTCACATCCTCCGCCTCAGGCTCTGTGACATGGGTGGTCATCCTGTGAAGGGTACGTCCCATAGAGACACCGACAATCTGGCCGGATCTGATCTTCCTGACGATATAGCGGCCTGCCATCCTGCCAATCATGTCATTCATCTCATCTACATCCGATGATGCATCTGTGATCAGGACCTCCTGAAGCTGGTATCTCTCCTCTAACTGACGTTCCAGCTCCCAGTACTTGATCTCGTCCAGATCGGAGATGATGATCCGGACAACTCCCTGGTCCCTGGCCGAGGATAATAGTCTGGAGACAGTCGGCCGGGAAAGCTCTAAGCCTTCGGCTATCTTCTGCTGGCTGATCCCCTGATTATAGTAAAGGTCACATACCTTGATCATCAGGCGGATGTCATCAACAACCTTCTTCATGCTGTTATCCTCCTCGTGTTTTCATTATATAATCTGACAATAGCTTTGTCAATACGAAAATCGCAAATATTTTTACATTTTTTCATTATATGCCGTCTTTTTCCTGATTAATGCTTATTATTAGACTTTTATTTTTACATATGTAAAAGTTAACACCATTTTTACAGTTGCTGTTCAAGGGAATCGTAATTTCCATAAAACAAAAGAGACACCCTGCTAAAAACAAAGTGTCTCTTAAGAATCCCTATGCGCTGAAACGACTCACATCAGAATGCCTCTTCATAAACTCCAACGTCTCCTTATACTCAATGGGCGGATCGATGCGGACATTGAGTCTGATCTCGATAGTCCCTGCCAGATCATCCCTCTTAATAGTACTGTCCTCGATCACACATCTCCTCTGATGAAGAAAAGAATGAAAAGCATCGATGTTTTCCTTCTTATCTGTCATCTTGATAATGATCTCCTGTTCGGAGAGTGTGTGCATCCCTGCGTTATACTTATGAAGGATATACTGGAGGAAGAGGATCATGGAGGTGGTAAAGAAACTGAGCCAGTAGAGACCGGCACCGATCGTCAGGCCGATCGCCGCAGTGGCCCACATTCCGGCTGCTGTAGTCAGTCCCCTCACGCTCGCTCTTCCCTGTTTGAAGATGATCCCGGCACCAAGGAAGGAGATACCGCTGACTACCTGGGCCGCAATACGGGCAGGGTCAGCTGCCTTTACTCCGGCAACATCGATGAGATCGACAAAGGCATACTTGGAAATGATCATAAAGACAGCCGAAGTGATGGCAATGATACAGTGGGTCCGTATCCCTGCTCCCTTGTCTCTCCACTTTCTCTCCATTCCGATAGAACCGCCCAGAATCGCAGCGATCAGCAGTCTGATCAGAAACTCGATATTATCAGATGCTGTTAGATATACTTCAGGCAGAAACCTGCTCATA
>CADBNQ010000029.1 GCA_902796045.1 uncultured Lachnospiraceae bacterium
ACACTAAAAGCCGTTCTTCCGTTAGGAATTACGGCTTTTTTTCGCTAAAACAGGGCTGTCGGATTGAGTTTGATGAGGAACTGCAGTGGCAGTTCCCATCATGACTTAATGCGACAGCCCCTTATTTATAATATAGATATTTACTTTAGTGATTAGTAGCTCTTATAGGGCTTCTCCATGATCTTGACCAGCTCGTAGAGGGTCATGGCTGCGACGCCAGTGGCACCTTCGGTGTAAATCTGTGTGTCGGCGTCGGACTCGGCTGTCCCTGCGATATCCATGTGGATCCATGGTTTCTGCTCAACGAACTCGTTGAGGAATCTGGCAGCGGAGATAGCGCCGCACTTCCTGCTGGCGTTGAAGAGGTCTGCGGCTGTGGACTTGTTCAGGTCTGCGTACTCGTCGCCGCCGAGAGGAAGTCTCCAGATGTTCTCTCCTGCGAGGATGGATGCCTGAACGAGCTTGCCTGTGAGGTCATCACTGTTGCTGAATACGCCGGTGTAGCGGTCGCCGAGTGCTACGTGGCAGGCACCGGTGAGGGTGGCTACGTCGATGACTGTGCTTGCGCCGCACTCACGGATCGCGTATGTAATGCCGTCGGCCAGAGTCAGGCGGCCTTCTGCGTCAGTGTTGCCGATCTCGATATATTTGCCGTTCATGGACTGAACGATATCACCAAGCTTCATGGCCTTGCCGGAGATCAGGTTCTCGCAGGCCGGGATGATGGCGGTGACATTGATGCCGAGCTTTGCTTCTGCGATGGCGCCCATGGCAGCGATGACTGCAGCTGCGCCGGCCATGTCAGTGTGCATACCTTTCATGGCCTGAGGGGATTTCAGGTTGTATCCGCCGGAATCGTAGCAGAGGCCTTTGCCGACCAGAGCGATCTTCTCGTCGTCTGTTGCGCGTCCGTTGTACTCCATGACGATCAGCTTCGGGGACTGCTTGGATCCCCTGGCTACGGAGAGGAATGCGTTCATGCCCAGAGCCTGGCAATCGTCCTTGCCCAGTGCGGTGAACTTGATATTGTACTTGTCACAGATGCCCTTGGCAGCGTCTGCCAGAGCAGAAGGTGTCATGACGTTGGCCGGTTCATTGGTCAGGTCACGGGCACAGATGACTGCCTTGGCCATCATGCGGGAGTACTGCTCTTCCTTCTTGAAGGAAGCCTGGTCAATCCCTGTCAGGATGCCCAGTGTGATCTCAGGTTTGTCCTGTTTATCGAAATGATACTTATCGAAGCTGTAATCTCCAAGAAGGATGCCCTTCATGGCGGAACTCAGCCAGAAGGAGATATCCTCGCCGATCGCTGTCATCAGAAGATGGCGCCCTTTGAGCTTCCTTGCTTCCTTGATGGCGGCACCAAACTGAAGCTGGTACTTCCTGGGTGAAGCGTTCTCCGGGATGCCGATGAAGATCAGGTTGTAATAGGGCTGACCCTGATAGGAGAAATCCTTGCCGCGCAGGCCGTATACCTTGCTGCCGCCTACCAGACCATCGTCCTTCAATATGCCGAAAATCTCGCTGACCTTCCCAAGCTCGATGCTGAGACGGTCTTTGTGGTTATATGTGACGAGCAATGTATCAAATTCGTAATCCTCCAGATCAACGAGTCTTTGTATTTGCATTTTGATACACTCCTTTCTGTAAAAATTATTAATATATCGTCATGGTCCGCCTGGAATCACCACGGCGATTCCGATGAGAATTCTGCTACTAGTATATCATAATTAAAAATCGAAAAACAGAAAAAAGTTGTACAGATTACATAAAATTTTAGCAGTGCAGGCCCTGAGAGGAGAAGTAGTTTACGGGTTCAGGGTAATGTTTTGTTCTGGCCTGTGAATTGACATCAATTAAATGATGGAGTATAATAATTAACAAAGTTAAGTATTATTATTTGAGAAAGGAGTGGTCATTGATGAATGAGTATTCTATGATTACCCCGGATATCAAGCGGATGGCGGCCCTGTGTATGGAACGGGGCCATATTCCTGCTGGTTTGTATGAACAGTATCATGTACTCCGGGGTCTTCGTGATATCAATGGTAAGGGGGTATTAGCCGGTCTTACCGATATATCGACCATTTTATCATCCAAGATCGTTGACGGCAAGTCTGTGCCCTGTGACGGGGAGCTCTATTACAGGGGATTTGATATCCACGACCTGGTAAAGGGCTTTACTTCGGAAGGAAGGATGGGTTTTGAGGAAATCGCATTTCTGCTGATCTTTGGTGTGCTGCCGGACCAGGATCTGCTGGTCAGGTTCAGAAACCTTCTGGGCAAATACCGGACTCTGCCGACGAATTTTGTGCGGGATGTTATCATGAAAGCGCCCGGCAAGGACATGATGAATACCCTGCAGCGGGGGATCCTGACCCTTTACGGATATGATGATATGGCGGATGATACCCATATTGACAATGTTCTGCGCCAGTGCCTGCAGCTTATCAGCACCATCCCCATGCTTTCTGTCTACAGCTACCAGGCCTACAACCATTATATCATGGGGAAGAGCTTTTTTATACATGCTCCTGACCCGACGATATCCACAGCGGAGAATATCCTCCGCCTGCTCCGGCCTGATAAGTCTTATACAGAGCTTGAGGCCCGGATCCTGGATATTGCCCTTGTCCTCCATATGGAGCACGGCGGCGGCAATAATTCCACATTTACCAACCATGTGGTCACTTCTTCGGGCACCGATACTTACTCGGCCATGGCTGCTTCTCTGGGCTCTCTGAAGGGGCCAAAGCACGGCGGGGCAAATGTCAAGGTAGTCCGGATGTTTGATGAGATGAAAGCTTTGATCAGCGACTGGGAGGATGAGGAGGAGATCACTCTCTATCTGAACAGGCTCCTCAACAAGGATGCCTTTGACCGCAGCGGCCTGATCTACGGCATGGGACATGCCGTCTACTCCATCTCTGACCCCAGGGCGCAGATATTTAAAGGGTATGTGGGGAGGCTGGCCCGTGCAAAGGGTCATGATAAGGAGTATGATTTCTACTGTCTGGTGGAGCGGCTGGCCACGGAGCTGATCCAGAAGAAGAGGAAGATTTACAAAGGCGTCAGCGCCAATATTGATTTCTACAGCGGATTTATGTACCGGATGCTTGGTCTTCCGGACCAGCTCTTTACGCCCATGTTTGCCACAGCACGGATGGTCGGATGGAGCGCTCACCGTCTGGAGGAGCTGATGAACTGTGACAAGATCATCAGGCCTGCCTACCAGAGCATCGCCTCTGCAAAGAAGTATATTCCTCTGGATGGAAGAAAGGACTTAAAATAGATGGATACAGAATGGACGAATGATGGGCAGCGTGGTATGGACCGCTATAAAGACCTGATCATTCAGCTTCGCCGGGCCTGCCTCTGTTTTCAGAAGCAGTGCGTATCTCCTATAGGCGAGGTCACATCTTTGCTGATGATCCAGCAGATGAGTGGAGGAGGAGGGCAGGTCACTGTGTCAGACCTTGGAGATCAGCTTCAGCTTTCCCGGCCTGCGGCCTCCAGGATGATCCACAACCTGGAAAAGAAAGGTCTGGTAGCCTTCTGCCCGGGAGGAAAGGACCACCGCTACCATTACCTGGTCCTGACCGAGGCGGGGACTGAGAGGATCCGGCAGGATATGGACAGGTACATGGACCTGATCAGGGCGATCAGGGAGAAGATGGGAGAGGAAGACATGGACCGTTTTATCCATTACAGCACCAGGTTTTTCTCCCTCCTTGCCCAGGAGAAGGAAAGCGTAAAAAAGATGACTTGAGTTTTACTGTAAATGATTTATAATAGTAGCTGGAAAGGAAGGTCAGGATGACCATGTACAAAATCAATTACAGGACAACAGTGAATATTAACAATCAGGTGCTGAAGCTGGGTTTCAGAGGCCAGCTGCCTGATGACATGCACAACCATAAGATCCGCGTCCAGGCTGTATTTTCCCAGAGGCAGGTGGACCGGCGGTTCCCGATGGAGACCAGTATCGAGGAGTCGGACATCGGCACCCGGATCCATGCGGATGCTTTGATCGAGCTGCCCTATGTCTTTATGACGCCTCCCCGGGGAAAGGTTAATGTGACCTTTTGTGTCTGGTACGGGATGGAGGAGATCATCCTGGATGATCAGCCATTTCCCATCCGGAAAGAGCTGTTCGCCAGAAAAGAAGTGAGCCGCAGAAAGAACTTTCCGGCCTTTGCCGGAATGACAGTCCTGCTGCCTGCCCTCCTCTTAAAGAATTATGTAAGCAGCGGCAGGGATATGGGGCGGGCCAAAAAGAAGACCAACAACCTGATCTACCGGAAGACCGGTGTCAGTTTCAGTCCCCGGCAGAGAAACACCGATTATTTTGCCGAAAAGTATGAAAAAGAGGTCAGGAAAACGCCGAACCTGTCCGGGAACACAGTCCTCTTTCTCTCTGAGCGGGACCCGGAACCGGGTGATAACCTGCAGCGTATCAGGAGACTTTTTGAGGCAGATCCTGATGTGGTGACGGAAGAGTTCATCCGTACAGAGACGGTTGACCGTCTGTCCAGGGCTGAGCTGAGGGAGTGCGCTGAGAAATGTGCCCGTGCCAGGGTCATCATCCTGGAGGATTTCTATCCCCAGCTTCACAGCCTTTCTATAAGGCCTGAGACCACGGTGGTCCAGCTCTGGCATGCCTGCGGTGCTTTTAAGACCTTTGGCTACAGCCACATGGGCAAGCCGGGTGGCGCCCCCCAGAGCTCCATGAATCACCGCTGCTATGACTTCGTCAGTGTCAGCAGCGAGCAGATCAGAGGTCTGTGGGCAGAGGCTTTTGCCATCCCCTATAAGAAGGTGCAGGCCCTGGGCGTGCCCCGCACAGACGACCTCTTCGACTGGCAGTACAAGCGGAAGAAGAGAGAGGAGCTTTACCGCAGATATCCCGTATTGCGGGACAACAAGGTGGTCCTCTTTGCCCCCACTTTCCGGGGAGACGGCAACAAGGACGCCTGGTATCCGGCGGACAGGTTTGATGTCAACCGCTTCATGGAAGGCATGCCGGAGAACACGGTTCTTATCGTCAAGAACCATCCCTTCGTGTCAGCTTTCTTCCCGGCGTCAGACGAGTATGGAGACCGGGTTCTGGACCTTTCCGGCATAGAGCCGATCAATGATCTGATGCTGGTCAGCGACCTGCTGATCACTGACTACAGTTCCTGCATCTTTGAGGCAACACTTCTGGAGCTGCCCATGCTTTTCTATGCCTTTGACCTTGCAGACTACAGCCGGCGCAGAGATTTCTATTTTGACTTCATGGACATGGTCCCCGGACCTGTCGAGAGGAGATTTGACGGTCTGGTCCGCAGAGCGGGAAAGATGCTCGGGGATAGTGATGCAGGGGACAGAGATGCGCAGGAACAGATGACGGAGGACAAAGATATACAGGGTCAGGTGACTGAGGACAGAGACTTGCCGGATCAGACACCGGAAGAAGCGGCTGACCGGGAGATCGCAGAGAGAATGGAACGGTTCAGAGAAACATTTCTTTCAGCCCTGGACGGACACAGCACCGAGAGGGTATATCAGGCCATCAAGAATATGATAAAAAGGAGTTAAAGAAGATGACAATCATTGTAACCGGCGGAGCCGGATTTATCGGAGCCAACTTTGTATATCTGGAGCTTAAGGAGCATCCGGAAGACCGCATCGTATGTATAGATAAGCTGACCTATGCCGGCAATCTTGAGACCTTAAAGGAGGCCATGGATCATCCCAATTTCCGTTTTGTGAAGATGGATATCTGTGACCGGGAAGCAGTTTTTGCTCTCTTTGAGGAGGAGAAGCCGGACATCGTTGTCAACTTTGCGGCTGAGAGTCATGTGGACAGATCCATAGAAGACCCCGGCATCTTCCTTCAGACCAACATCCTGGGCACCCAGGTCCTGATGGATGCCAGCAGGGCAGTGGGAGTGAAGAGATATCACCAGGTTTCCACAGATGAAGTATACGGGGACCTGCCCCTTGACCGGCCTGACCTCTTCTTTACAGAGGAGACCCCGTTAAAGACCAGCAGCCCCTACAGTTCCTCCAAGGCAGGCGCAGACCTCCTGGTCAATGCCTACCACAGGACGTTCGGGCTTCCTGTGACCATCTCGCGCTGCTCGAATAATTACGGTCCCTACCAGTTCCCGGAGAAGCTGATCCCCCTCATGATCGCCAATGCTCTGGAGGACAAGCCCCTTCCTGTTTATGGTGAGGGCCTCAATGTCCGCGACTGGCTTTATGTGGAGGACCACTGCAAGGCCATCGATCTGATCATCCGCAAGGGAAAGGTCGGGGAGGTCTACAATATCGGCGGCCATAACGAGATGAAGAATATCGACATCGTCAAGATCATCTGCGCCGCCCTCGATAAGCCTGAGTCCCTGATCACTCACGTGACGGACCGGAAGGGCCACGATATGCGCTATGCCATTGATCCTGCCAAGATCCATGCAGAGCTCGGCTGGCTGCCGGAGACCATGTTCAAGGACGGCATCCAGAAGACCATCCAGTGGTACCTTGACAACAAGGACTGGTGGGAGAGGATCGTATCCGGCGAATACCAGAATTATTACGAGGCCATGTACGGCGAACGGCTTAAAGAACAGTAAGAAACAACTATTTTTTTGGTGTATTACCATTTTGAAAAAAAGTTTCCATTATTTAGTTGACAATTGTCAAAATTATGCTATACTTTTTTCATCAGCATTTTATACTGTCACTTACGAGAGAGGAGAGTTGAGATATGCAAAGTACCGGAATCGTGAGAAAGCTTGATTCTTTAGGAAGGATCACACTGCCGATGGAGCTCAGGAAGAGTTTTGAGATTGGAGAGAGAGAACCCCTTGAGATTTTCACAGAAGAGGACCGCATTATTATTAAGAAGTATAACCCCAGTGATATCTTTACCGGTCAGTGCGAGGACCTGATCGAGTACAGAGGGAAGAAGGTTTCCAGAGATTCCATCAAGGAACTGGCCAGGATTGCCGGATATACTTTATCTGAGTAAGCTTAGATGAGTTTTTTGACTAAGATGCCGGAGCATCAGGAGTTGTAGCTGGAGGAGCGGATCCAGGATTCGCATTTCCTGCATGCTACAGCTTGTGATGGTCCGGCTTCTTTATCCTGCGCGTTTCTCTAGTGACTGAAGTCACGATGAAGTCACGAGAATCCTGCGTCAGCGTTTCAACGGAGAGTATTATGCCAGTATTTGATTTTACGGATACAAGTTACCATAGAGAACCTGCCGAGTGTACCTACACTGTTTTTTATTCAAGCCAGCACACGGCCTCACCGGACAGGCCCATGATGGTCCTCGACAACAGTGTCAGGCAGTGGAAGCACCATTCCAACGGTGTTTTTACCAACCCGGCCAGGAAGACCACCTTTGAGTTCGATGAGGAAGGCGGGGCGGTCAGCGCCAACATCCTGTCCATAGACGCCAGGTTTGTCAGCCTGCTCAAGTGGCTGGGGGAGAACCATATCACCGTGCGCCTGTCCGGAGAGAACCGCCCGGAGGGCTATGCCGTTTACAGGATCCGCGAGACCTCCTTCGGGAGCGGAACCAAGCTGTCGGCGGAGGATGGCTTCCTCCAGTTTATGATCGAGAGACTGCTGGCCAGTGACCCGCCACCGGAAGGCCTGCCGGATGAGGATGAGGAGGAGACAGGTGATGACATGAAGCTGACCAGCCTTCAGAGCATCCAGGACTTTCTCAACTGTGCCGGCCGCACCCTTCCTGACAATATCCGCCTCTGGGCCAGACGGAATTTTGCCGTGGCCAGGTCCCATGAGGTGACGGCGGAGGAGAGACGGCACGCCCAGAGAGCCCTTTCCATCATGCTCAACATCCAGTGGAGGACTCAGTATTTCCAGCCTATCGACCCGGTAGAGGCCAGACGTATCCTGGACGAGGAGCTTTACGGGATGGAGAAGGTGAAGCAGCGGATCATCGAGACCATCATCCAGATCAACCGCACCCACACCCTCCCGGCTTACGGGATTCTTCTGGTGGGTCCGGCCGGGACGGGCAAGTCCCAGGCTGCCTATGCGGTGGCCAGGATCCTCAAGCTGCCCTGGGCTTCTTTGGACATGAGCTCGATCAATGATCCGGAGCAGCTTACAGGAAGCTCCAGGATCTACGCGAATGCCAAGCCCGGCATCATCATGGAGGCCTTTTACCATGCAGGAGAGTCCAATCTGGTCTTCATCATCAACGAGCTTGATAAGGCAGCGGCCGGCAAGGGGAGCGGGAACCCGGCTGATGTCCTCCTGACCCTGCTGGATAACCTTGGATTTACTGATAATTATATAGAGTGTATGATCCCCACAAGCGGGGTCTACCCCATAGCCACAGCCAATGACAAGAGTCAGATCAGCGCTCCCCTCATGTCAAGATTTGCCGTGATCGATATCCCGGATTACAGCCCTCAGGAGAAGAAGATCATCTTCTCCGACTACGCATTGCCTAAGGTCCTGAAGCGGATCGGCCTTAAGGAAGAGGAGTGCGTTATCAGGGAGGATGGCCTGGATGAGCTGATCAGCATCTACTCAGACACGACAGGCATCCGTGACCTGGAGCAGGCGGCCGAGCATCTGGCGGCAAACGCTCTCTACCGGATCGAGGTGGACGGCCTCTCATCGGTGGCCTTTGACCG
>CADBNQ010000030.1 GCA_902796045.1 uncultured Lachnospiraceae bacterium
CTCGTACTGTCCCTCCTCCGAGAAGTTGGCCGCATCGATATAATAGGTGTACTCCATCCACCTGTATTTGTTTCTGACCGCGCTGACATGATAGTCCTCCCCCTCTTTCAATGTTTCCATCTGATTGTTCTCATTGTTGACAGTCACATGAGACCGGACCAGCTTGCTGACATTGATCTCCCTGATCTCTATGGGAACCGGTCTTTTTGTATAGGGATTCCCGCCGTTAACCAGCTGATCCGTTTCTCTTCCCAGCACATAATTTGAACCGAAGCGGTTTACGGAAAAAGTACAGAGACCCGGATTGCTGATATTGCCTGCCTTATCTTTCACGATAACTGCCAGTGTGTAGATATCGTCTGTCTCAGGTCTCCGCCTGAACTCCTCCCACCTGACAACGCTGCCGTTATGGATCTTCCGTCCTTCCCCTTCCTCCTGCCTGACAGGTCCGTTCCTGCTGCCGGTCAGTGAGATAAACACACTCTCCTCGTCCAGATTGACATCAGAATAAATCAGCTCCGGAGAAACCGTTCCCTTATAGGCATGGTGGTCCCTGACTCCTCGAATCCTGATGTCCGGCGGGGTCTGGTCAATGATAAATCTCTCGGTCAGATATTCACCGGACTTATTTCCGGCCATGTCTGAGCAGGACACCTTTATCCGATACTGACCATCTTTATCGCAATAAACCTGCAGGAGATGATCTTTACCGTCAGAAATCCATTTTCCTGTGACAGGAAGGTCCTTCTTTTTCCCTTCAGAAGAAAATGTCAGGCCCACCTTTACATCTTCCGGTCTGAAATGCTCTTCTGACACGTGGATTGAGGCCCTGCGGGCTGTACGATAATAGATTCCCTTTCCCGCCTCATTACCTTCAAAGGATATCCTGATGACAGGGGGCGTCCGATCTATTGTAAACGCCTTCTGGGAAGGGCAGGCGGCCATGTTGCCGGCAAGATCCTCCACCGAGAAATCCAGAAGATAATCATCTCCGTCACCGGAAAAGACTACCTGGCAGGTGTGGCTGTCTCCCTGATGCCTCCATCGCCCGATTGTCACTCCTGACTGCTTCTTCATCCCCCAACGGACCAGAGATTCGTCAAAATTGTGTTCCTCCACACTTATGACTGCTGTCCTCGGTGAGTTATAGTATCGGTCCATCACCGGAACCGGGTCCTCAGCCCAGCTGATTCCGATAACCGGTTTCCTGTCATCGATAACGATCTTCTTTTCAATCATGCTGCTGTGGCCTGCATGATCCTTAAAAGCGGCAGACAGCAAGGTCGGGGACTCTGCATTGGAATAATTGACTCTGCCTGCCGGCAGCACCAGATCAATACGCTTCTCATAAGTGATCTCTTCCCCGGGACTGCCTTTTTGGTCAGCAGTGCCTGCCTTTTTACTGTAATCATGTTTCTGCCGGAGACTGGTGCCCGCAGCATACTCATAGGACCTGATTCCTGAGTGCAGATCCCTCATGATCAGCGCAGCCTCTACTGGAGTATTGTAATAGCATATCTGATTATGGACAGCGGAAGGCTTTGTACTGATCTTCAGGTCAATCTCTGCATGCTCCCTGTGGTATTGCCCGCTCTCGGTGATACTGCCCCTGGGCCGGGATTTTTCACCAGACAGCTGTCCGAAGTCTACGGGAGTCAGGAAAACATCTGCCTTGCTGTCGGCCGGCAGCAGGATCGTCCTGGTCTGATTTCCGTTCTGCCCGCTAAACTGC
This sequence comes from uncultured Lachnospiraceae bacterium, assembly GCA_902796045.1. Classification (GTDB taxonomy): domain Bacteria; phylum Bacillota; class Clostridia; order Lachnospirales; family Lachnospiraceae; genus Anaerobutyricum. The sequence goes on from CADBNQ010000030.1 coordinate 1,733, forward strand.
CAGATTCCCTCTGCGCTTCTCCCGTCTTCATCATCTATCTTGTACCTGATCCCGGCAACGCCGGCCGTATCATCATGCGCTGTGACCTTCATCCTGACAGCTTTTTTGAAGAAATACCCGTATCTGACATAGTCAAAAAAGGAGACTCTGCCTCCCCCGTCAGGGTCTTCCAGCAAAACATCGCATCTCCCTGTATTCTCTGCATCCGTGACCGTGATGTAAGGTGCAGCCTGATCGACAGTAATCTGGTCCATACTCCGGTCTGCCCTGCGGCCGGCCAGGTCGGCAGCTTCAGTCACCAGCCTGTAATTCCACTGGTCACTGATCACCAGCCTGGCCGTATACTGTTTCTTTCCTCCGATGTAAGTCCCCTGGTCCCAGGTCACCCCCTTCTCCCAGTCCTCATGGAAAATGCCGTCTTTTTGATCAGCAGTCCTGTCAGTAAAATCATAAGTGCTGTATCTGACAGAAAAGAATGCACTGCCTCCCGTGCGGCAGTCAAAATTCTCGTCGGTCACCTTAATGGTCATGGTCTGGGGTCTCCTGTAAAAGGAGCGGCCGCCCAGGGTGCCGGATGGGGCATCAGAAAAGGATGTTGTGATTACAGGATCAGTCCTGTCCACCGTGATCACAGGACTGAGATAGACGCTTCCTTCTTCCTCGGAAGAGCCCTTCAGCCTTCCCAGTCCCTCTTCATCCTGTATGTCTTTGGCCGGATTGCCGCTGAAATCTTCAAAGGAAACCGTAAAATAGCTGTGGCTCTCCCCGGATGGGAGGTCTGACAGGAGATAGATCCAGGTGGCAGCCGACTCTCCTGCGGTAAAGCTGCGGCTCACAGGGGCAACCTCTTTATAATCTGCTTCCTCATCTGTTTTCTTTGTTCTGATCATCAGCTTCAGATTCTCTTCACTGATCCCCGGTATCACATTCTCCTCGCTCAGCTCCAATCTGATATCCTTGCGGGAGTCGTAGAACAGTTCCATGCTGTTTTCCGGAAGCCGCCCGGAATCAGACAGCCTGCCATTCTCAGAAGGGTATGAAACCTTTATCCGGGGACAGGTTCTGTCAATGATGATCCGGTAACGGTCCAGATACTTCTTTACAGATGCCGGAAGAAGGCAGACATTTCCAGCCCGGTCTGTAATCTGCCCGGCTTTCAGACGATACTCCCCTTCCTCCAGGCTGGAAAGGTCTGACATGGCCAGCTGGATCCCGCATGTACAGGTGGAAGTATCAGATTGTGACAAGGACACCGGCCAAGCTTTCTCCATCTTATCTGAGACAAATATGATGGAGGCATCTGCAGGGTGTTCTTCCTCAAGAGAGAAGGAGACAGAAAGCCTCTGCTCTTTTGCATTATTCATATAGATCCGGTCGAGACCATTCTGAGAGATCCGTCTGTTTCCACCTTCTTTCACCGTAATCTCTGTGAGTCTGGGTGGAGTATGATCTGCGATTATTCTTTTACTATGATAAACATCCCCTGTCTTCTGTCTGCTTTCACCGCCTGCAAAAGATTCTTTAATCCGTGCCTGCCTTCCGTTCTTCGGCCGGCAAGTCAGTACAAAAGAATACTCTCCCTCCTCATCCAGGGAATAGCTGAACCTGCATTTGTCGTCTTCAATGACAGGCTCTGCTCCTTCAGGTTCTTTTCCTTCAGAAACTTCCCACCGAATCTGGGGGAGATCATCTTCCTCAAGGGGAGAAGGCAGGCCTGTCAAAGTAATCTCCAGTTTCCCGGCGGACATATCATAATAAACCACATCCTCCTCATCACAGACTGATCCCTCATAGGTGACATCTATGGATGTCTGCCGGTTTGATATGACCAGGGCGATTGTGTTTTCAGAGGACGGCTCCTTCAGGTTGGCAGAATCGATTTCTCCTGACCCATCCGAGATCCTGGCCGTAAAGTACCAGGTCCCTTCTCCGGAGAAATCCAGTATGAACCGCCGGTCTGTCTCCCGGAGAGCTTCCGCTTCATTCACTTCCGACCCGTTATCCGCCAGTATACTGACCATCACATCGTCGGCGACATCAGAAGAAAGATCAACAAAAAAAGTGACATGCGTTTTCTCCTTTGCAGAATCATATTTCGCATACCACTTATCTTTTTCTTTCGCAGCTATATCTTCTTCCCGGACTGTGAACCCTGTGATTTTTATCTGGTCCTGGCC
>CADBNQ010000031.1 GCA_902796045.1 uncultured Lachnospiraceae bacterium
CTCCAGTTCTTCGACTGAACTATATCGTTTTTCTTTATCGTATTCTGTACATTTTCTGATGATCTCCCCAAGGTCTCCCTGGTAAATCTGGTGAATCGGATACTGTCCGGTCAGCAGCTCATTCATTGTCACCCCGATCTGATAGATATCAGTCCGGTGATCTGACCGGCCAAAACCATATTGCTCCGGTGCAGCATATTCATGGGTGCCGAACATCACTGTATCCTGTTTCTTCTCACCCTTCTCTTCCTTTGAGCCATTGAAATCAATCAATTTGATTACCTGGTCATTGGTCAGGATGATATTATCAGGCTTAATATCACGATGGATAATCGGAGGATCTGCATTGTGAAGATTTTTTAAGATCCCACACAAGGCCAGGAAATAGGTAAGAACTTCCTCTTCAGACAGCAGACCTTTCTGTCCGCAAATCTGTTTCAGACTTCTGCCGTGGATGTATTCCTCGATCGTCAGCAGATAGCCATCCTCTTCTTCCAGGTAAGAGATCTTCGGGATTCCTTGGTATTCATGTTCTTTAATGGTTCTGATCACCTGGATGTTGTAATCTTTTTGATACTTCATCACCTGGATCTCATCTGTTTCCAGATTCTTCACCAGCAGAACAGAACTATCATTTTTTAACTCTGTCAGAATCTGATACTGATCCATGATGTCTTTCTTTTCCAACATAGCTGTCTCCCTCATACAAAAGAGCGTACTTCCTCTGCTACAGAACAGGGGCCATCTTCTTTTGAGTATATCAGATTATTGCACATTGCAACATAGGAAAAAAACGAATATAATTGACTTGCAGCTATCAGGAACAGCAACAGGGAGCATCCAAAAATGAATAAGAAAGACACAGGCCATCTGGATATGATTCTGGAAAAGACGTCCATCGAAGGACTTGAAGACTATATAGAAAATGAAGAGATCTTGCCGGAGTACACCATCCAGTCATACTTTAATGAATACATTGCAGACCATGAGTTAAAAGCATCTGAAATCATCGAAAACAGCCAGATTGCAAGGGAATATGCCTATCAGATCCTGAATGGAAGAAAGAAAAATCCCTCAAGAGACAAAATTCTCGCTTTATGCCTGGGAGCGAAAATGCCTCTGAAGGATATCCAGCGGGTCCTGAAACTATCCCACCAGGGAATCCTGTATGCAAAAAATGTGCGTGACGCCGTCATCATCGTATGTATCCATCATAATATCTATGAGATAAGCACTATTAATGACTATCTTCAGGAAAAGAACTGCCCGCCTCTCAGATAGACCGAAGCATGTAGAGGGAGAGCGAAATTGAATGCTCTCAGCATACATAATAAGAGAACAGCCATGATATAATTTTCTCTGAAATAATACCATGTAGGGAGGAAAATATTATGGCAAATGAAGAAACAAAAATCTGTAAGCATTGTCAGACTGAGATACCAAAGAAGGCAAAGATCTGCCCCAACTGCAGGAAAAAGCAGGGGCTTGGATGTCTGCCGATCGGACTGATCGTCGTAGGTGTCCTGATCGTGATAGGTATGGTTTTTGGGGGCAGCGGTGACAAAGATACGGATTCTGAGCAGCCAGCACAGGCTGTATCTGAAGATGCCGGCAAGACTAATGACACAGCAAATGCTGATAAGAAAGAAAGCAGTAAAGAAAAGAAGGCAGAAAAAAACGTCGTCGGGGAAGGCGAGAGCTTCGAGGCACAGGGATTAAAGGTCACTGTCGATGATATCGACCAGGATTACGAGTTAAAAGATGATGAGTATGGTCTTTATGATTTAGATGATGGCTACAAATACATCGCTACCTCATACACCTTTACGAATACAGGCAAATCCGACGCCTATGTATCCATCTATTGTTTTGACTGCTATGCGGATAACACAAAGTGCGAACAGAAATTCATCAGCGATGGAGGAGATTTTATCAATGCTAATCTCTCGGCAGGCCGGGAGGTAAGCTTTACCACCTTCTACGCTGTCCCTGAGGATGCCGAATCGATAGAGTTAGAGTACACCAGCAATATCTGGACAGATGAGAAGGTCTTCGTCAAAGTAAAATAATGGAAACAGGGGGCGTCGCGGACGCCCCCATTCTCATGTCTGTTCATCCATATTCTTTTCAGCTTCTTCCAACATTTCTTTAATGCCAGGATCCTTTTCAGCGGCAGATTTCAAAATCTCCTCCAGCGAATCCTTCTGCCATAAAAGGTCATTATAGGCAGAAGCAACCAGCCTGACTTCCTTCAGGCCCTGGCTCTCACTCACGGACTGGCCTAAACCAATCAGACGCACAAAACGATACAGCGGTATTATAAGCAGCCTGTAAAACATCACGAAAACGATCAGTAATACCAGGATGATGGTGATGGTCACTGTCCACACCAGAATCCTCAATATAGAGATTCTTCTTCTCATGGTGGCTGACTGGCGGCCCGACTCCTCTTTCAAGGTCCCGACAGCGGCGGCAACACTCTGAGAAACGCCATCTTTCTCTGCAGAATACTCCGTACCCAGAATCATGTTCCTGGCAACTGCCAGTTTGTCGCTGTCCGACATGCTCTTCTCTTCTTCAGTGAGCTCTGCCATGGGAATATCCGTAAAAGGCCTGGTTTCAGGAACAGGATAGACAGCATCCACCAGGGCTATGGCATGCAGCTGAGTCTCCAGCAGCCTGTCTGAATGTTCCCCCGCCTGATAAATCTGTTTCTTGGCCTCTTTGCTGACATCATAATCCCTGAATCTGTCCGCCACCTGACTGCCGGTCCGCCCCTGCCCCATTTCCTCAGCAAAAGCTTCCAGAGGATACAGGTTGACCTGGCCATTATCCAGCACAGGCATCAGAACAAAGGTATTCGTGGTCTCACAGCGGAGACTGGACCCGGCTATCAGAGCCGTGGCGTCCGATACATAGGTATTGTAGGCTCTCATGTTCATAGACAGCTTGCTGCTGGTGTTATTGATCTGAAAGATCAGCACTACGATGATCACATGCAAAACTGCTATAAAAACAGCCACAGGCAATACGGTCTTTCTGGCCGATACGCCTCCAAGATCTGTATTTTTATTGTATGGAGCCTGGTACATAAAATACTCCCGATAGCTGGCAGCTGTCCGGAGCCATGCAGATCATTAAGAAATAAGACTCCAGACAGCGC
>CADBNQ010000032.1 GCA_902796045.1 uncultured Lachnospiraceae bacterium
ATCCGCAAAAAACATATCTCTGCGAGATGCCATAACAGATTTGAAGCAGCAGGGCATGGAACTTCTGTACCTCAGCATTTTTACGCTTCGTGAAAAAGAAGAGCAGATCGTGTCCCTGGTAAACGAACTGGACCTTGGCGTGGAGGGCGTTTACGGATTCTATGATTTTGCCCATAACCCTGAGGATGGATCCTGGAAAGAGATCATCGATGCGGCGAAACGCCTTGGCGGCACGAACGTTCTCATCATTCCGGGAATGATCCCGGCTGAGGAACAGAGCCGGAAGGACATACTGATCAGTAATATGAAGTCCGCCATGACCCGTGCAGTGCGCTGCGGACAGGAACTCGGGATCGCGGTATCCATGGAAGATTTTGACGGGCTGGAGGCTCCATTCTGTACTATTGCTGGACTGGACGGGTTTATGAAGGATGTTCCGGGGCTTGCGTGCAGTTTTGATACGGGCAATTTCATCATGTACCAGGAAAATGAGCTGGAAGCGTTCCGGGTGTTCCGGGACAATCTCTGTACGGTCCATCTGAAGGACAGAAGGAAAGAAGCCAGATATGCGGATGACCAGGCAAAGATCTGTGCGGATGGAAGTCCGACATATGCTGCCGAGACCGGGAAAGGATATATGCAGATAAAGGAGATCCTGGATCTGCTGATGGAACAGAAGTATCCCGGGAATGTTATTGTGGAGCTGTTTGATTACAGTCCGGAACATATGCTGGCGGGGATCAGCGAATCCGTAAGGTGGGTCGCCGATGAATTAGAGAATTAAGTTCCGATCGGTATAAAGGAACCGCTGGGACATGAAGGATTATACTATAAGGTCACAGCATTCTGCCTATATATGGCAGTTTCCTGAAGATCTCAGTCAGAGCGAGGGAGATGCAGAAAACAACCGCCGCGTAGATCCAGGCTGAAAGCATGTAGTTAATATGCAGGGTCTTTCTGAAAAAGTCCAGTATTCCCGTATTTTGCAGTATATCCATTACCATGACGTGAAACAGGTAGATCCCGAAAGAATCCCTGCCTGTAATAGTAATGAGTTTAGTGAGGAGCGTTGGAACAGAGATGCTGCTGAAGATGTTGCGAATGGTAAGGAACAGGGCGACTGCGTAAACGATGGCAAAGCAGTCCCAGTATTCGGTACTGTACTCAGCGCTTTTCAGGAGCGTATATTTGTTGACTGTAGTCAGGGCGCACACAGCAAGGCATAAACAGCTGCTGATCCAGAGAAACGGAAGGCGTTTGTTCGAAATACGAATCCTTGAATCGATGTAATAACCGGTAAGGGGATAGATAACTATGTTCTCGCATGCCCACCAGATATTGAAATAAGGGGACAGATTGTACCTGTCAGCAAGAAGATACCAGCGCAGCAAAGGATAAACACCGGTATAGCAGATCATTATAATGATCAGATAGAGAAAATGGCTGTTGTTCAACCCGGGAACGGCGGCCTGGAAAAGCGGCAGAAATACGAGAAAAGCAATGTATGAGTAAAGAAACCAGTAGGAATAGTTCCAGTAGTTCTTATAAAGCCTAAGGAAAAAGTAGGAAAGAGAAAAACCGCTTTCAGTTCCCAGATATATCTGCAGAATATAGTTGATGAATGAAAAGACCAGGAGTACCAGTGCGACTCTCGCAATCCTGTGTTTCCATACATACCGGACAGATTCTTTTCGATTAAGGAGAAGGGCTCCTGATATCATAAAGAAGACCGGGACAAAACAGGAACTGAATATTGAGATGCACATGTATAAGTAAAAAGATAAGCTTTCGGAACTATATTCCAGAAATAGCAGATGGCCATCTTTGTAGGTATGAACGAATATGACGCCAAGGGCGGCCAATGTACGGAGGACATCTATGTACAGTTTATGTGCAGTAGTGTTTTTCATGGAAGAACTGCTGTTTCGGTAAATTCCGGAAAAATGCTCTCAATGCCTACATCAGAGATTATAATATAACAGGAAAGATAATGTACAAAAACCTGTCGGAGGAAATGGATGATCATAGTCAGTATTATCGGAGGACTGGGAAACCAGATGTCCCAGGTCGCCTACGCGGCACTTCTTTCCCGGAAATACGGACAGAAGCTTTTGATAGACAGTGCCCTGTTCAAAGACTACAGTATAAGGCCGTATTCTGTTTATAAATGCGAATTGGATGCTGGCAGTATCGGCTTTTATAATGGTGAGCATGAAGCTGTTTTCCGTATGATGAAAACATCGCAGAAAGTGTTTCATCATGTATTCAGGCTGCTCAAAGGGGACAGCCGTCAGCTGGGCCGCAGGGTGTTTGGCTTATTTGCTTCAATTGGGCATTATTATTCATTTGATTCCGACTGTTACGGATATCCGCTCTGTAAGAGAAAGAACATTGATATATACGGGTACTTTCTGGCGTACGATTATTACAGCGGCCATGAAGATTATCTCAGGAAGATATTCAGCATTAAGAAGGAATTTATCAGCAGTCACGCCCTGGATTATATCGCAATGATAAAAACTGTGCGCTGCCCGGTGGCAGTAAGCATGAGGCTGCAGGATGATTATGTCAAAGATCCGGCGTTTAACGTCTGCACAAAGTATTATTTTGAGACTGCGATCAGTATAATTAAGCAGAAATGCCCGGATCCTGAATGGTTCGTGTTTGCAGATGATATAGAAAGGGCAAAGAATTTCGGGCTGGATATTGATGCGGTCTATATTGAAAATGTAACGGACGTCGAGGGAATGGAGATAATGAGAAACTGCAGGCATTTTGTTATTTCCAATAGTTCTTTCTCCTGGTGGGCGTCATTTTTGGGGGAAAGCGCGGACAAGATCATAATCGCTCCTGATAAATGGATGAATAATAATAAAGACTACAGTGCCAAGTATTATGACAGGATGATAAAGGTCCCGGCCGTAAGAGATGTGAATGAATCGCAGGGGTAGGATATGAAATCTGATCTCATAAGCATAATTATACCGGTCCGCAATGGGGAAAAAACACTGGTCAGCTGTGTAAAGAGCGCCTTAATGCAGGATCATACCAATATAGAAGTGCTGATCGTTGAAAACGGTTCGGATGATTCGACACCGCTGCTGTGCCAGAAACTGGAAGAGGAAGATAAAAGAGTCAGAAGCTTCCGGATAGATAAAACAGGGGTATCTGCCGCAAGAAATGCAGGACTGAAAGCTGCGAAAGGGGAGTATATCTCTTTTCTCGATGCGGATGACAGGATCTCGCCGGGCATGTGTTCTAAACTTTATGACTGCATCAGATCGGAAGGGGTCGATGTTGCTGAATGCGGATACCTGTCTTTCACAGAATCGGAAAGCATCGGTACTGAAAGCAAAGCAACGGCCGGCTCTGATGTCAGGCTGGCAGGAAGCAGAGAGTTTATCACGGAAGAATTGCTGAAAGGAGATACCAGAGTCTGGGGAAAACTCTTCAGCAGGAAAGCTGTGGAAAACGTTGCTTTTTCCGAAGAACTGACTATCGGAGAGGATATGATGTTCCTGCTGGATGTTTTCCGGAACGGCAGCAGAGCCGCACTGCTTGACGATAAACTGTATTACTATTATCAGAATCCGGAAGGCGCGATGCAGAGAACGTATACACCGGCATTCTTTGATCAGATCCTGTGCTGGGATAGAGCAGAAACGATCCTGGAAAACGAATTCAGGGATCTTTACTCGCAGCCTGACATATGGGCCAGGCTGAAGACAATTCAATGTGTCAGCGCACTGATCGTTGCAGTCAAGATCGCAAGATCCGGGAAACGCAGGGACGCAGACTGCAGGGAGCAGTTCATAGATGCTGCTCGGAGGGTCCATGAGCTGAGCAGGATGAAACCTGTCCGTGACAGGCTGAGCAGAGGACAGAGAGCCAGGATATTTCTGCTGGAGCATTCAGAACTGTTATTCAGGCTGAGCTGTTTTTATGGAAGGCTGAGCTGATGGAAGATATCTGAATGACAGCTGTTACTCAGTTCTATACATTCACCCAGGCGGCATCTTCACGGCTGCTCTTCACGCACGCCTGTATAAAGCGGATGCCGAGGATCCCGTCGTCGATATCCGGGAAATCCAGATCTTCCGCAGTCAGTTCTTCACCATTCTCGTATTTCAGGACAGCGGCAGCCCAGGTCCTGTAGATGTTTGCGAAAGCTTCATAGTATCCTTCGGGGTGGCCGGCAGGGATGCGTGCCATTGCGGCCGCGACGGGGGACGTGTATGCCATTCCCTTGTCATAGATCTGCACGGGCTGTCCTTTTCTGGCCACGATCAGCTGTCCGGGGTGTTCTTCATTCCATTCCAGAGAACCTTCCGTTCCGAAGATCCTGATGACAAAGCCGTTCCTGTGCCCGATGCA
>CADBNQ010000033.1 GCA_902796045.1 uncultured Lachnospiraceae bacterium
CCATTTTCAATCGTATCAATAACAACAAGTTCCTCGTCCTCAATAGTGAACTTGCCAAGGAGCAATGCCGGATCACCAATATTCTTCTGCGCTTGTTCTTCTTTTGTGATCAGGATTTCAATAATACGCATATCACCCTTGATGCGTTTGTTATCGCTCTCGATCATCATATAACGGATGTCCGGCCGCTTCTGCTGACCATAACGATCAATACGACCGTTTCTCTGCTGGAATACCATCAGAGACCACGGAATATCAAAATGAATCAGGCGATGGCTCAGGTAGTGGAGATTCAATCCTTCTGATGCCACATCCGATGCTACAAGTACGCGGATTGGTGATTCTGTCCGCCCAAAGTTTTCCACGATTTCCTGCTGCTGAGCATCACTCATTCCACCAGATATTTCCTGAATGGCATTTTTCGGGATAGACAGATCTTCACGAAGATGCTCCGCAAGGTACTTCATTGTTTCAATACGCTCTGTGAAGATCACAATACGATCATCGACAGCCCGGCTGTCCCAGCCGTATTCCGGGCTTTTAAGCAGTTCAAGAAGCTTCTGATACCGGGAAAAATCCTCAGGTTTGATCCGCTGCAGCGCATCCCGCAGTGATTCCAGTTTCCCAATATCTTTGATATCACCAAATCCATATTTCTTATTTAGTTTTGCCAGTCTCGCATCAATACTCTTGATGCAGGCAGCAGGGCTTGAAAATAATGATTTTTCCAGACTTGTCTTGAACAGATGGCTGCTGCCTCTCTCACGTCCTACATCCATCTGCAGTTCCATATCCGCAAAAATCTCATAGGCATACTCTTCCCGTGCAGAAGCATGGCAACGTTCCAGATGAACGGATCTTTCCAGAAAAGCTCCGCTTATCTGATCTTTTACATCATTTTTAAACCTTCGGATACAAAGGCCTTTAATATCATCTTTCGTATAATCCTCCGGATTCGCAATCGCGGTCGGATCAAGCATATTCATAAGTGACGCAAAGCTCTTTGCCCTGCCGTCATGAGGCGTTGCGGAAAGCATGATCATCGTATCAGAACGGTCAGCCAGTAGCTTGGCAAGCCTGGAACGCTGTGCCTGATGATCTCCACGATCTGCAACATTCTGTGCCTCATCAATCACAATGATATCCCAGTAGGCATTCTCCAGATGAGTCCGGTATTCTACATCCCTCTTCAAAGTATCAATCGAAACAATCGTCTTGTCATAATAAAAGAAGGGATTGTAATTGGAGGGCAGGCTTGCGCGAATCTTTTGGATTTTCTTAGAATCCAGACGAACAAGCGGTATCGTAAAACGATTCCACATCTCCTTCTGAAACTGCGTCATCATACTTTTTACTGTGACAACCAGAATCCTCTTGCCTTTTCCTCTGGCAATCAGTTCAGACATCAAAATGCCGGCCTCCAGTGTTTTACCGAGACCAACGGTGTCTGCAATCAGAATCCTCTGACGCGGCCGCTGCAATGACTGCTTCGCAGGGTCCAGCTGGTATGGCATCGGATCCATTGCTGCCTTATAACCAACATGGATATTCGTATCTGTAGGAATCTTCTGTCTCCATTGACTCTCAAGATACAGAAGTGACCTTCTGAACCGGGCAGAATGATCCGGCACCAGTTTCACCTCTGCAGGATTCACAATCTGAATCTTCTCCAGATCTGTCAGGAAGATGGCTTCCCTATCCTTAACAAGCGGAGAAATTCCCACGCAATATAAAGCCTTGTTGCCAAGGCTGTTTGTTACTATCCTCTTAACCATCCATTCCTCATCACGAATGATGGTCCTCATACCCGGAGCATAATCAGTCATTATCTTCTCCATTTCATCTGTGTATTCTTGTATACATAATCAATTTTACTTTTAGCATTTTTCAACTCGATGTAATCTAACAGAGCAGAGATACCTGCTGCCAGAAATCTATAGTAATAGCCATATTAATTATACTCGCAAACAGACTCTAAATCAACTTTAGGCTGTCATCTCCAGATGACACCATGGAGAATTCTGAAAGTTTTTTTGCCATTGACCACTAAATTTCATGGCGTAAAAAAGTGTTGGCTCTTCTCGGATTAAAAAAGGTCTACCCAGACGCAATAATCCTTAAGCCAACACTTCTTAAAAAGTAACTGAAATTTTATCGCATTTGCACAAATAGGATCCAAGGATGATAATTACCTTTTACGGTACTGCCAGCTACAGAAAGCAATTCTTTCTTAAGCTTTGCAAA
>CADBNQ010000034.1 GCA_902796045.1 uncultured Lachnospiraceae bacterium
ACAACTACCTTCCTTACTGCACCAGTCAGGAGAGGGATGGCAAACTGTCCGGTGCATTGGAAACCTATCTGGATTTTGCCTCAGATATTATGAGAAATGCTGTCATTTCTTTTGAACCCATCCCCTATCATTCTGTACAAGACGCTTTGTCTGCATTGGAAAACGGAGAGACGGACTGTGTCTTCCCGGTTAATATGAGTATTACCGATGCGGAAGCCCGGAGTCTCCTTCTGACCGAGCCTTTCATGTATACCGAAGTATATACCATCGTCAGGGAAGACAGACAGCAGAGTCTTCCTTTGCAGACCAGCCCAACCATAGCTGTCAATAAAGGGAATGCTAATTTGGATACATTTATCAAAGATCATTTTTCTGATGCCAGGATTAAGTATTATGATAAGGTCGAGGACTGTCTGAAAGCAGTGAGAGACCGGGAAGTGGATTGCATGCTGGTCACAAGCTTCCGGATTAACAATGTTGATTCCCTCCGGCAGGATTATCATCTCTCCCTTCTTGCCACCGGGGAGGCCATGGGCATGTCCTTTGCCATACGCAGGGAAGATGTGGACCTCTATTCCATCATGTGCAAGATCGTCAACCTGATCCCTGAGTCATCCATGGAGTCTGCTTTGACTTCTTACAATCGTACAGATGGCAGGGTCACTTTTATCGCCTACTTAAAAGACAACTGGATCCAGGTGATCGTGATTATGACTATGATCTTCACTGTCATCCTGGTTCTCCTCTTCCAGAGACTACGGGCTGAGAGACAGGCGCTTGAAAGCCGTGATCTGATCGCGGCAACGGAGCTGGACCCTCTGACCCGGCTCTACAACAGAAACTTCTTCTTCGTCTACGCCAATCGTATGTATGAGGAAGACCCCGACAGGCAGATGGATGCCATCGTCCTGAATATCGACCGATTTCATTCGGTAAATGCTTTAGATGGCTGGGATTTTGGCGATATGATTCTGAAAGCTTTAGCAGAAGAGATCAATACCTTTGCGAGTGGCAATCATGGGATTGCCGGTCGTTTTGAGGCTGACCGCTTTGATATCTACTGCCCTCATGAAGATGATTATCAGGCTACACTGGACCGGTTCCAGGAGATTTTGAACGAATTGTCCCAGAATATAAGCGTACGTATTCGTATGGGTGTCATGCCCTGCCAGAAGGGTGTAGAGCCCCTTCCCCTCTTCGACCGGGCCAATACGGCCTGCAATATGGCAAAGACGGTCAATAACCGTCTGATCATATATGATGAGGAGATGCGCCGGCATGAGCTGCTGGAGCAGCGCCTGATCAATTCTCTACGCCGGGCCGTGGAGAATCATGAATTCATCGTATACTATCAGCCCAAATATGACATCCAGTCCACGCCTCCCCGGCTCTGCAGCGCAGAAGCCCTGATCCGCTGGAATCATCCGGAGCTTGGCATGCTCCCGCCTAACATGTTCATTCCACTTTTTGAAAAGAACTTTGAGATCGGAACGGTGGATCAATATGTCTGGGAAGAAGCTGCCGGCCAGATCGCCAGATGGCGGGACGTATATGGCATCACTCTCCCTGTATCAGTCAACCTGTCCCGCAAGGACCTCTTTGATTCCGGTCTGGAAGAAAATCTGGACAAACTGATCGAAAAGAATGGTCTGGAACGTTGGGCTCTGCACCTGGAAATTACCGAATCTGCTTATATGGAAAATGAAGCACAGATTATAGAGGTTGTTGAAGGACTTCGGGAAAAAGGCTACATAATCGAGATGGACGACTTTGGAACCGGCTTCTCCTCCCTGGGTATGCTGTCTACCATGCCCATCGATATATTGAAGCTGGACCGGGCCTTTATCAAGAATCTTGGCCAGGGTGAAGAAGATGGAGATGACGAAAAAGACCTCCGCATGGTAGAGCTGATCCTGGAGATTGCCCGAGGCTTAAAAGTACCTGTAGTCGCAGAAGGTGTTGAGACGGAATATCAGCTCAATCTGCTCAGGGAACGGGGATGCGATCTGGTCCAGGGATATTATTTCTCAAAGCCCCTGCCGGCGGAAGAATTTGAAGAGAAGCTTCGCACCGAAATATTTTGATTGACTGGGGTTAATCGATGGAGCAGCCGTCATACCACAGCTTATAACAGCATTATCACAATAGGCCTGAAACAAACAAAACCAGGTTCCTGTGGTCATCAATCCATGATCAGGGGGACCTGATTTTTTTGCACAAGCACGGTGAAAGGGTGAAGTTCCAGAACGAAAGTTCTGGGTTGAAGGGTAGAAATCTGGACATAAAAAATGAGAGAATTTAGTCACACAGTTCCTAGAATGAAAAATTAAAACTGTGTTTTAACAGGAAAAAATTGAGAAAAACAATTTCGATTGACAAAGGGGGAAGAGGATATGAAAAAGATATATTTTACGATTACAGGAACTAAGCATCATCATGGCAAGGAATTTCTGGAACCGGATATGAAAGTTCAACTGATCAAAGAACCTGATAATGAATATGACGGGGAAGCCATCCGCGTAGAACTTAAAGGGGTATCTAAGATCGGCTACGTAGCCAACAGCCCCTATACCACGATTGGTGAAAGTTACAGCGCAGGCAGATTGTACGACAAGATCGGTCAGCGAGCAACGGGGACTATAGTATATGTTCTTCCGACCGGGGTTCTGTGTACAGTAGATAAGAAAACCCTGTTAAAAGAAAAGAACCGTAAATGATATCCTGTGGAGATCGATTGCGGATTTGAAGAGGAACAAAAGAAATCAAACACCAGGAAAGGGGAATGAATTATGGAAATAGTTGCATTAATTTTCATATTTGTGATCGGCGCAGTGATAGCAGCGTCCGGAGGTGACTTTACCGGCATTGAGATTATCGGCAAAGTAGTATTATTTATCGTCCTGTGGTTTGGCATGATGTACACCATAGCTGCATGTATGGGAGCTTTTAATACGTGAGTGAGAGGCAGAGAAACAGTTGACATTTCTTCACACAGTACCGGTCAGATACCGCTGATTTACAGACAAAGCACATATGTTGGTGTGGGTTAAAGTTGTGTATATTGTCGCCAGGTAAGCGACCTCTTATTCTGTATATGATGATATAATAAACCCATAAACTAAGGTTCCCGGACCCTAAGGGACAGGAACCTTAGCAATCTGAGAAGCCAGGGCTTTACAGAGCCGGGAATGAAAGGGTGAAAGGAAATGAAAAATAACAGTAAGGGGACATGGAGCATCTTTGTTATAGCAATCGTATGTATCGGAATGATTTACTTTTTCTCGACACTGAAGCAGAACGACAGGGTCAGGATCAATGTGAATCAGGATTCTAGCGATTATGGAGTCGAAGATGACGATCCTGAGGAAGAAAATGCAAAAAAGGTTTATGCATATCCGTATTATGGGATGAGTGAAGAAGACTTAAACCATTGTCTGCTGGGAAAGCCAATGATCATATCAGAGTGCAGTAATTTTGACAAACGAGCTCCGAAGGACAAAAGTAAGTATTATTATTTTGGCTATGGCAGTGGAAAGAATTCCGGAAAAATCATAGTCAAATACTGGAGGAGCAGTGAGGGCGATTCAGGATATGTTGAGTATCCCTCCGAAAACGGGTATGTTGATTCCGGCTATTATGTGGGTCAGGATGGAACGGAGTTTCAATTTGACCGCCACGGAGTCTCAAAGGTTGAAAGAGAAACAGAAGATACAACAGAATACTCGGAAAAGAAAAATGGGGGCAGACTCCTGCCCGGCAGCAAGGATACCGGAACAGGGCCATCATCCAAGACGACAAATGGGAAAGGCTCTACATCAGCAACGACACAGTTTGATCCGGATGATCATGATATAGAAGGATATTATGAGGATAATAAAGAGGAATATGACTCGATCGATGATGCCTACGATGGATTCGAAGACGATCCGGACGCCTGGGATGATTATTGACAGGGTTTTGTATCTGTGAACAATCATAATAAGGCCTGTAAAAATTGTCTATATTGAATATAGGATAAAGCCAAGAAATGGGTGAAATAGAGTTAGCCATAGATTTTGGATGGTTTATATGATATAGTATGTTTTGGGTAATTATACACAAAATCACCTGAATATAGCTGCGGTTTTATGTGATAATGCTCAGAAAAAAGGCGAGATATATTGATGAATGGTATTATCTCTGATGAATATATATATAAAAAAGAAGTTGATTGGTCTCTTTTCAATTATGGATTTGCAATTCCTTTAATATTGAATAAGCATTTGCGTTAACTATTAGGAACGGGGTAAAGGATATAAAGCAGAACTGCTTGCAGACTGCTCAGAATCCCTTTTCAAGATAGCGAAGAAGGAAGTAAGAGGAAACAGATATGCTATATACAGGCCTTTATGAGCAGGTCATTAGTAAAGCACTAGAAGAGAAGATGATGGAGATCTCGCTATCGGATCAATCTGCCCAAACTGCTCCTATTGATGATGAGGAAGCAGCTAAAGTTTTGTCCAGATATATTGCTGGCGTGGCAGAACAAAGATTAAGGCAACTTCATGATTCTGGTGGTGATTTGCAGGATCAAATTAGTCTTGTAAATCGTATGATAGGGGTATTGGTAGATGCTGAGCCAGATGAAGTGGCTAAGCGAGCGGAACAATTACTTGCTCTTATAGATCGAAATAATAATATTGATATCATCAATAAAAGGAAGTTAACGCTTCCCAGACCTGAGACTTCTATTTCACAGAGCAGCCTGTTTACCGGGGCAGTTCATGAACCGCAGATGTATTCTGAGTTGAAGAAAGAGATTGAGTCCTGTAATCGTATTGATATGCTTGTCTCCTTTATCAAATGGAGTGGTCTCCGGCTTATTTACGATGAGTTGAAGAGGTTTTCGGAGAATGGAGGGGTTCTACGTGTTATAACAACCTCCTACATGGGAGCAACTGACCCCAAGGCAGTAGAGGAAATCAGAAAGCTTGCTGGGGCTAAAGTTAAGATTAGTTATGACACTAAGCGGACCCGGCTTCATGCAAAGACTTATGTCTTCTACAGAGATACTGGTTTTACCACGGCATACGTTGGCTCTTCTAACTTGACAAATGCTGCGATTTCCAGTGGCCTTGAATGGAATGTCAAGGTGACACGGATGGACCTTCCTGAGACAATAGATAAGATTGAGGCAACATTCGAAAGCTACTGGAACTCTACAGAATTTGATGATTATACTGAAGATGATAAGGACCATCTTGCACGTGCTTTGAGGGCGGAAAAATATTTTGATCTGAATAATGCTGATCAGTACACATTGGATATTCAGCCCTATCCTTTTCAAAAGGAGATATTGGATAAGCTTGATGCAGAGCGTAGGATACACAGTCATTGGCGTAATCTTGTGGTTGCCGCCACTGGAACCGGGAAGACAGTTATTTCAGCATTGGATTACAGGCGTTTTAGAAAAGATAACCCCGGCAAGCCATGCCGTCTTTTGTTCATTGCCCACCGCGAGGAAATACTAAAGCAGAGTTTGTATACATTTCGCGCAGTGTTAAAGGATGCTAACTTTGGGCAGCTGTTTACAGGTGGATACAGGCCAGATAATCTGGATGCTCTCTTTATGTCCATTCAGACTTTGAATTCACAGGACTTTACTGATAAAACAACATCAGATTTCTATGATTACATTGTGGTCGATGAGTTCCA
>CADBNQ010000035.1 GCA_902796045.1 uncultured Lachnospiraceae bacterium
ATAGACTTCCAGAAGACGCTCTATGGCTTTGAGGCAGCGGTCACCGACAGCCAGCTCCTGTGCCCTCCTGAGCATCTGCACATCCCCGTATAGTTCATCGTACTCCAGCAATAACCGGCGGGCAGCCGCATCGAGGTCCAGATCCGAAAGCAGGAGTTCCATGCCCAGAGAATTCTTGTTCTCGATCAGTTCATGGATCTTCCCCGCAGTCTCATCGCTGACATCCAGCTGTTCGATCATCCCCCGGTAGAACTCTGTCTGGCCGATATCGATCCGGAAATCAGTCAGGCCGGCGGCAAGAAAGCAGTCGATCATCATGATCACGGCTTCTGCGTCCGCTTCCGGGGAGTCATCATTGATATGCTCTGCCCCCAGCTCCGTCCTCTCTGCCGGCTTTCCCTGATAGCTGGGGATGTTCATAAAGGTGCTGCCCACATAGGACAATCTCAGGGGATAGCTGCAGTCATCGTAGTATTTGGCCACACTTCTGGCAATGGAAGGCGTCATATCGGGACGCAGCACCAGGGTATTGTTGCTTCGGTCAAAGAACTTAAACATCTCTCTGGAGCTGACTGTGCCGGTATCACTGTTAAAAACATCAAAAAACTCAAAAGTGGGCGTCTCAATATCCTGGTATCCGTATAAGGCGAGCACATCATGAAGTTTATTCTCCAGCGACTTCTTCCGCCGGCACTCAGAATGGTAGATGTCCCGCACCCCTTCCGGTGTGTGCAGCAGTTTCTCTTTCATGGTCATATCCCCGTATCATAATCAGAAAATCGTAATTTCCTATAAAGCAGGTTAAGCCGGTCAGATGGCCTCAGCCTCCTGACCGGCTGTATATACTGTGGTGCCGAAAAACCCTGGCATCTGGGTTCGATCAATATTCTCAGATAATATCCCTTCCCGGGACAGGCCGGCTTCCATCAGAAATGATGGTGCCCTCCGCCCCCTTTGGGTGAGATATCCCTGTCGTATTCCATGGTCTCTGTATAACCCATGGAGCCGATCATCTCTTTGCCGGCAATATTGAGCTTTTCACGTTCTTCCTCAATCAGTCTGCTGAGCATCCTTTTCACCTCTATGGGATTCTTGATGTTCACCAGATGGATCACGGGGGTAGAACGGTCCTTGGTGTTGAGATGGATCGTCCCGGTACCAAAGAGCTTCTGACCCAGACTCCTGGTCACAGTCAGATCCATGATCCGATAGAGCATGCACTCATCCTCCCTGGAGGAAATGCAGCCCTCACTGATATACAGACGCCCATCCTTAATGGAATACTTGGTAAAGCTTATAGGAAACCACATGTGGTGCTTACGGTCACTCCATATCACACCATTATTCAAATCCATCTCTCTGTAATCTCCATCCTGTGTTCCAGCCATAGTTTTATCCTCCTGATCTCCTTTTTAAGAGCCCGGTCCGGGCAAATCTATGTCTCAGCAGTTACTCATCAGCCAGAGAATCAAAATATCCCTGGATAAAAACGATCGGTGTTCCCTTGTCGCCGGAACCGGAAGTCAGGTCACATAATGAACCGATCAGGTCTGTCAGTCTTCTGGGCGTGGTGCCCTGGGAAGCCATATTGCCCTTTAAGGAACCTTCCTTGCGGGTGATGGCATCCTTCATGGCCTTGTCAAGCTCTTCGCCGGACAGGTCCTTAAAATCATTATCTGCCAGATACTTGAGCTTCAGCTCATTGGGGGTACCCACCAGCCTGCCGGTAAAAGCAGGACTGACCACCGGATCAGCCAGCTCCCAGATCTTGCCCACAGGATCCTTGAAGGCACCGTCACCATAGATCATGCAGTTCATCTCCACACCGGTGGCTTCCTTCAGGCTCTTCTGCAGGGCATCCACAAATGCCTGGCCGTCCCTTGGGAAAAGCTTGACAGTGGTCTCTGTGGCTTTATTGGACCCGTAGAGGCCATACTCCGGATTATATCCGCTGTCCCCTACAGGAGCATTCATGATATCTGCCAGGGTCAGGACCTTTGCGGCGCCGGCAGCCAAAAGTCTCCTCTTTGACCTCTCTCTGGAATGGATGTCACAGCAGAGAACCTGGTCAGTATAGTCAAGGATGGCCCTGCAGTCATTGCCGAATACCATGATGAGCTCGCTGCCCTGCTCTTCAAAGAGTTCCTTATAATAAGCCACATAGTCCACACCTGTAAATGGATGCAGCTGGTAGCCGAAAAGCTCTCTGTACCTGTCTTCGCCGAAAACTTCTGAATAAGGGTTCACACCCTTCTCATCCAGAAGATCCAGATCAAAGAGATGGTTGCCCACCTCATCAGAGGGATAGCTCATCAGCATATATACTTTCTTAAAGGCTTTTGCGATGCCTTTGAGGCAGATGGAGATACGGTTCCGGCTCAGAATCGGAAATACCAGGCCGATGGTGTCTGTCCCGAACTTGGCCTTCAGATCCTGGGCAATATCATCGATGGAGACATAGTTGCCCTGCGTCCGTCCGACCACTGCTTCTGTGACTGCCACAACATCTTTCTCATGGAAGGTAACATGTTCTTCTTTTGCCATATTAACGATGGAGTCAGTGACGATCCGGACCAGATCATCCCCCTGCTTAAGCACCGGACATCTGACACCTCTTGATACTGTTCCTGTTGTTCTCATATCATCTTTCCTTTTAAACTGTTGATTTTATGTCTGTTTATCTGTTCCCGATTAATAATAGTAACACTTTATGCAGGATTTATCAATATATTATTCATTTTTCAAGAACATTTTTGACACTCGGATTCGGCCTGTGCTATAGTATAAATATCCAGTCAATCTGACAGAAAGGAGAGACTGCTATGGCTTTTGACGGCCTTGTGATCGCCAACATCGTTTATGACATGAACCGGCTCCTCCTCGGAGGCCGGATCAATAAAATCTATCAGCCGGAGCCGGATGAGATCCTTCTGCTGGTAAAGAAGCAGAAAGAAAGCCACCGGCTTTTATTATCTGCCAGTCCCGGGCTTCCCCTGGTCTATTTTTCGGAGGCAGGCAAGAGTAATCCGCTGACCGCGCCCAATTTCTGCATGCTCCTGCGCAAATATATCAGCAGCGGACGGATCACCTCTGTCTCCCAGCCGGGCATGGATCGGATCATCGAGATAGGGATCGAGCATCTGAATGAGCTGGGTGATCTCTGCTCCAAACGGCTGATCATCGAGCTGATGGGCAAGCACAGCAATATCATCTTTGTGGACCAGGACGGCATGATCCTGGACAGCATCAGACACATATCCCATCAGATCAGCTCTGTGCGGGAAGTCCTTCCGGGAAGGCCATATCTGCCCCCGCCGGACCAGGGAAAAGCTGTCCTTTCGGACATTGACCTGACCTGGGTGGAGAAGCAGCTGATGGCCAGGCCTTCTTCCATACAGAAGGCCCTCTACGGTTCTATCCGCGGCATCAGTCCCCTCATCGCCGGAGCGCTTGCCTGCCGGGCGGGG
>CADBNQ010000036.1 GCA_902796045.1 uncultured Lachnospiraceae bacterium
CGCTCGATCAGGGCGAGCAGAAGAGACTGACGGACTTCTTCCATGTTCTCCGTCACCTCTTCAAAATTGTCGATATAGATCAGTCCGGCCACCAGGTTCTTGCCTTTGTAGGCCTCCCGGTACTCGAAAAGCTGGGTCTCATCGAAGAAGTAAAAGTCCAGCACAGGTGCCTGGGTCAGTATCTCCTCGGGATCCTCTGAGGTGATGTCCGCCAGGGTACTGTTGCACTTTACAGAATACCTGCGCTCACCAAATAATATGTGGAACTCCATTCTTGTCCCCTGATGGGGAAAAGACTTCCTCTTCAGTCCGGAAAATATCTGGGAAATATTCTTCCGGATCTCCTTGCTTCCCATCATCTCCTTGAAGCTGTCATTGAACCAGAGGATCTCTCCGGACCTGGTCGTCTGAACATAAGGGATGGGCAGGCTTTTGAGCAGGTTGGTCTGCACCTTCCCCCGCTCAAAACGGGCAATGAGCGCCTCATCTGAGATCTGCTTTCTCTGATACTGGTATTCCACGATGGACTCGAAAAGCCAGAGAAGAGCCAGCCCCAGAAGGCCTCCCCCGGCCACAGGGTCCCTCATCAGGACCCAGAAGCCGATACCGGAAAGGCAGATCACAAAGATCATGCTTAAGAGGAAGCTGATCTTCAGTTGTTTTTGTATTATCTCACCATATTCCATGCTTTTCACCTTTATATGTGTTTTTTCTTACACATCATATCATCATCGGCTTTTTTTTTCAATTATTATGTGTCTTGATTAATAAAAATTGATATAGTATAATTACATCTGAGTCGCTTCAGGCGGCATACAAGTCAGGGACCTCTGCCGGGGTCCCGTATATAACAGGAGGAAACCATGAGTAATACTATTGACATGGTAAAGCACAGGAAACGTCTTTCCGGTATTCTGATGCATCCCACCTCCCTTCCGGGGGAATACGGAATCGGTGATCTCGGACCGGCGGCATACAAGTTTGTCGATTTTCTGGAAGCAGCAGGCCAGCACCTCTGGCAGACACTTCCGCTCGGCCCCAACGGGGATACCTACTGCCCATATCAGTGCTACTCCTCGTTTGCAGGCAATCCCCTGATGATCAGTCCCGAACTGCTCAGACAAGATGACCTGCTGACACAGGAGCAGCTTGAACAGCACCCCGAATTTCCGGAGGAGAAGGTAGATTTTGACCTGGTTGCAGACTACAAGGATAAATTATTTAAAAAAGCCTTTTCCGCTTTTTCCGCTTTAAAGCCTGACCATCCGCTGGTGCTGGAGTTTGAACAGTTTACTGAAGATAACGAGGACTGGCTTCCTGACTATGCCATGTTTATGTCTGTCAGGAAGAGTAAAGAAGAAGTATACTGGCTGGAGTGGGAGAAGAAGTTCCGCAAGCCGACCAGGCCTCAGAAGTCTGTCATCGCCAGAGAGTTTTCCTCTGAGATCCGCTATGAGAGCTTCCTTCAATGGCTGTTTTTCAGGCAGTGGACAGAACTGAAAGCCTACGCCAACGAGAAAGAGATCCTGCTGATCGGGGATATCCCCATCTTTGTTGCCGGAGACAGCGCCGATGTATGGTCGCAGCCCAGGCTCTTCCAGCTGGACAGCGACGGCTTTCCCAAATCAGTGGCAGGTGTCCCGCCGGACTATTTCAGTGCCACAGGACAGCTTTGGGGCAACCCGCTGTATGACTGGAAGTACCACAAGAAGACAGATTATGCCTGGTGGATGAAGAGGATCAGGACCCAGCTCTCTTTAAGCGACATCGTCCGGATCGACCACTTCCGCGGATTCGAGAGTTTCTGGCAGATTCCCGCCGGATCTGAAACCGCCCTTACCGGTAAATGGGTTCCGGGACCGGGTGATGATTTCTTTAAGAAGCTGCAGGAAGAATTCGGAGAAGACCTCCCGGTCATCGCTGAGGATCTGGGTATCATCACCGACGAAGTCCGTGCCCTGAGAGACCGTTTTAATCTGCCCGGGATGAAGATCCTTCAGTTCGCATTCCAGGATAATGACAGTGATTATCTTCCCTATAACCACACCCGCAACTGCGTCTGCTACACAGGTACTCACGATAACGATACGAGCACCGGCTGGTACCAGCACGCATCGGAAGAGGCGCGGGACAAAGTGCGCCGGTATATGAATACTGACGCTTCACAGGTCAGCTGGGATTTCATCCGCACCTGTTTCGGATCCGTCGCCAGATATGCCATTGTTCCGGTCCAGGATCTCCTGTGCCAGGGGAGCGAGTACCGGATGAACATTCCGGGAGTCGCCAGAGGCAACTGGAGCTACCGCGTTAAGGAAGGCCTGCTGACAGATGATATTGCCGCAAGGCTCCGGGATATCACCCGCCTGTTCGGCAGATAGAAGGCCAGGAGGAAGACGTTATGACACTTCGTTCTCTGAAGGTATTGTTCTATGTGATCGGATACCTGATCACAACCATTCCGGAAAGAAAAAGGCTTCACAGGCTGGAGCAGACCGATCCAAAGAAGGCTTCCGAGCTGGCCAGCGCAAGTATCCAGAAGACCTTCAAGCGTATCGTCAGCCTGGCCGGCATTGACCTGAAAGTAGAAGGCCTGGAGAATATTCCCGAGGAGGCCTGTCTCTTTGTCGGAAACCATTGCAGCTATTTTGATATAGTGACGGCAGGGAGTATCATACCCGGAGGTGTGGGCTTTGTATCCAAGGACAGCCTTGCAAAGATTCCCGGCCTGGCGGACTGGATGACCCTCATTCACTGCCTCTTTCTCAACAGGAGTGACATCAAAGAAGGGTTAAAGACCATCCTTACCGGGGTTGAGTACATCAAGGACGGCTATTCCATGTTTATATATCCCGAAGGGACCCGCTGCCCCGAGGGCACTCCCGGCGAGTTTAAAGGCGGCAGCCTGAAAATGGCCCAGCGGGCCAAAGCGCCTGTCGTTCCGGTGGCCACATCCGGCAGCAGAGATATTTTTGAGAACAACAGAGGTCTCAGCATCAAACCGGGTACCGTACATATCACTTTCGGTGAGCCCTTTACTTTCGATGATCTGTCAAAGGAAGAAAAGAAGTTCGCCGCAGAGTATACAAGAGAACGCATCATCAAGATGCTGGAAGAGCAGAAAAAAGGAGGAGATGAACACGATGAATCCGTGGATCATTAGTGGAATTATACTGGGCGTAGGCGTCATCATCCTGATCGTCCTGTATTTCCAGGGTAATAAGATACAAAAAAGACAGGAAGAGCAAAGAGCACAGATCATGGAGAATGTCCAGCCGGTCACCATGCTGGTCATCGACAAAAAACACATGCCCCTGAAGGAGGCCGGTCTTCCTAAGATGGTGCTGGACCAGGCTCCCAAGCGGGCTCTCCGTGCAAAGATGCCTGTCGTAAAGGCCAAAGTCGGGCCGCGCATCATGACATTTATAGCCGATGAGGAGATATACGATGAGATTCCGGTCAAGGCCCAGATCAAAGCCATGGTAAGCGGGATCTACATCACCAGCGTCAACAACTATCGAAACGCTCCTGTTCCCGAACCGGAGAAAAAGGGCTTTATGGCCAAATTGAGAGGTAAGGCCAGCTCCGCCAGCA
>CADBNQ010000037.1 GCA_902796045.1 uncultured Lachnospiraceae bacterium
AGTTTATCAAAAACAGGTTCTCCGACACCGGCAGGCATACCGGTGATCAGGCACTTAACGATTCCCCCGCAGGAATCCCGGTCTGCCATCTTTTCCTCAAGAAAAGCCTCCGCCCTCACTGCTGCCTCCGGATCAGGCATGTAGAGTTTATTCTCATCCCTGACCGAACGGTCAAATCTGTTCGGATCCACTGAAACCGGTCCAATCGATTCTGTATAGGCGAAGACTTCGATGCCCAGTTCTTTCAGAGCCCTGGCAGCCACTGCTCCGCCTGCCACCCTGGCAATGGTCTCCCTTCCAGAAGATCTGCCCCCTCCCCGGTAATCCCGGAAACCGTACTTCTGCTCATAGGTATAATCAGCATGTCCGGGGCGGAAGACGCCGGAAATGGCAGAATAATCGTCTGATCTGTGGTCTTTATTGTATACAAGCATGGAGATGGGCGTCCCTGTTGTCTTTCCTTCAAACACGCCTGAAAGAATCTCTACCCGGTCTCCTTCCTTCCTTTTTGTGGTAAACTTTGACTGACCGGGTTTTCTCCGGTCCAGGTAAGTCTGTATATCAGTCTCCTCCAGGGGAAGGCCCGCCGGACAGCCGTCCACTACAAGGCCAAGGCCCCTGCCATGACTCTCTCCCCAGGTTGTTATGCGAAACAGGCTTCCAAATGACGATCCTGCCATGCAAGGCACCTCCTCTCATTCTCCTTCATCTTCATCCAGCATAAACATCAGTATGGATAAAACAGTCATCCCTGCGGTCTCCGTTCTCAGGATCCGGTGTCCCAGAGTGATGGGCAGGGCCCCTGCCATGACAGCCTGGTCCGCCTCCTCTTCCTCAAAACCGCCTTCCGGTCCTATGAATATCCCTGCAGTCTTTTTTCCTTTGACTGAGTACATGATCTGTCTGGAACGGGACATCCCTTTGGCGTTCTCATAAGGCAGGAGGAGGATGTCAAGGGATCCGGCATAGGACAGAGCCTCCGAAAAAGTCATAACACTCTTTACCTCCGGTACGAGGCTGCGTTTTGACTGCTTTGCCGCACTCCGGGCGATTTCCTTCCATCTTGCTGCCTTCTTTGCGGCTTTTTTTTCATCGAGTTTCACCACAGACCGCTTCATGGCAACCGGTACGATCTCACTGGCTCCCAGTTCAACTGCTTTCTGGATGATCAGGTCCATCTTGTCCGATTTCGGAAGTCCCTGAAAGAGCACCAGACGTACAGGAAGTTCTCCTGACGGCCCTTCAATGTCCTCGATCACCGCTCTGACTTCTCTGCTCTCCAGGCCTGACAGCCTGCAGATATAGTCCTTCCCTGTCTCCTCGCAGCAAAAACAGACCTGGTCACCGGGGCGCATGCGCAGCACATTCTTCATGTGGTTGACATCCTCTGTCTTTGTGACAAGGATCTCTGATCCTTTGATATTTTCTGTCCGGATAAAAAACTGGTACATATTTCTCCTCATACAGGTACTGTCAGCAATCGAGACAGACCTTACTCTTCTGCAAAATCAGTGTCCGGAGCAGCCTGGTCCCGACAATAGTGAATATAAGGGTAATTTCCGTTACTTTTTTAATGATACTGCGCCAAAAGTTGATTGGCAGCCGATTGTGTGCTAATATAACTCAATAAGTATCTATACAATAACTGGAGGAAAAACACTATGATTACCTTTATGATCGGCCTCGCGATATTGATTGTGGGGGGCTTTTTTTATGGAAATCTCTGCGAAAAGGTGTTCGGGCCGGATGACCGGACAACACCTGCCTATGCCAAAAAAGATGGCGTGGATTATGTGCCCATGCCTGCATGGCGCAACGGTCTGATCAACCTTCTGAACATTGCCGGTACCGGTCCGGTCCTGGGCCCCATCCAGGGAATCCTTTTTGGCCCTGTCGCCCTGATCACGATTCCAATAGGCTGCGTGATCGGAGGTGCCATGCATGATTATTTCATCGGCATGATCTCTACCCGAAACGGAGGGATACAGATGCCGGAAATGGCAGGCCGCTTCCTTCACAGGCATATCCACAAATTCTACACTTTCTTCGTGTGTCTTGTGCTTTTCCTTGTCGGCATTGTCTTTATCTATACACCGGGAGATATTGCAGCCACTCAGGTGTTCGGCTTTGGCGGCACAGCCCGGGAGCCTTCAACCTGGATCATCTATTCAGTGATCTTTCTGTATTATCTGATCGCGACTGTCTTTCCGATTGACACGATCATCGGCAAGGTCTATCCGATCTTTGGCGCTGTCCTGATCCTGTCGGCAGCAGGTATCTTCGCCATGCTTTTTGTCAGACACTATCCCATGCCTGAATTATGGCAGCCATGGATTGCAGGCGGTTTTGATTTCTCCGGCTATTTCAGAGAAGGCCGCTTTATCCCCAATTTCTTTGTGACAGTGGCCTGCGGTATTCTGTCTGGTTTTCATGCCACACAGATCTGTCTGATATCCAGAACGATTGAGCATGAAAGAGAAGGCCGGATGACTTTTTACAATATGATGATCGCTGAAGGCTTCATTGCCCTGGTCTGGGCAGCAGCAACCATGGCCATGATCTCCATCGGCGCTCAAAAAGCTGGAATCACCATGCAGATGACAGACGGCGGATGGAGCTATTTCATGCAGAGCGCAGGAGAACTTAAAGAGATCTCCGCTACCAGCGTTGTCGGAGTCATCAGCCGGAAACTGCTGGGCCCTGTGGGAGGAACAATCGCGATCATCGGCGCGATCATACTGCCTGTTACATCAGGGGATACAGCACTCCGGTCCCTGCGGCTGATGATAGCAGACACCCTTCACCTGAAACAGGATACCTCTTTAAAGAGGGTCCTGTTTGCCCTTCCTGTATTTGTGCTTGCCTATATCATTCTGATCGTGGCAAAGGTGAATCCGGCCGGCTTCAATATAATCTGGAGATACTTCGGCTGGAGCAACCAGACCCTGGCAGTCTTCGCCCTCTCCTGCATCAGCATCTATCTGCTGCAGCAGGGAAAGAAGCAGTTTGTCTGGATGCCCCTGATCCCACTGGCATTCTATGCTTTTATAACCTGCTCTTACATAATAAGCGCAGAGTTCGGCCTGGGGCTGCCTTTGCCGATTGCTTTTACGGCAGGAGGCATATTCACGGTGGCAGTTGTCACAGCGACACTTTATGCAGGACGAAAGAATCGTCAGAAGACCTGATCAGCCCAGGAGCTCTTTCAGGGTCTCCATGATCGTTGGTATATCATAGGGCTTAGCCAGATGCCCGTTCATGCCTGCCTCCAGAGCGACCTTCCGGTCCTCTTCAAAGGCATTGGCAGTGACAGCTACGATGGGCACAGAAGCCTTCTTCTCGTCCTCCAGGGCACGAATCTGTCTGGAGGCCTCATGGCCATCCATGATGGGCATCTGTATATCCATCAGGATAATATCATAATATCCCGCCGGTTTTTCTTTTATTTTTTCCACAGCCTCGGTACCGTCTCCGGCAACATCGACCTCAAGTCCTGCATTAGTCAGGATGGCCGTGGCGATCATCTGGTTCATCTCATTATCTTCAGCCAGAAGGACACGTTTCCCGGTAAAATCCGGGGTTTCTGCCGGCTCATTTTTTTTGTTTTCCTCCTGATCCTGTGTTCCCGTATAGGGCAGGGCCAGTACACTTCTCAGTTCTGACATAAACAGGGGTTTCGAACAGAAGGCTGTCACCCCGGCTTCTCTTGCTTCTTCTTCGATATCTGCCCAGTCATAGGCTGTCAGGATGATGATCGGCGCATTATCACCGATGACCCTGCGTATCCTCCGCACGGTCTCGATCCCGTTAAGATCCGGCATCAGCCAGTCGATGATATAGACCTGGAACTGGTCAGCCTGGTCCATCGCTTCTCGGGCCCGTATCACGGCTTCTTTGCCATAGTTGGTCCAGTCAGGTCTCATGCCGATTTCGCGCAGCATGGAGCAGACGGACAGGCAGGTGTTGGTATCGTCATCTGCCACAAGAGCCCGAAGCCCCTTCAGCTCCGGCAGCGGCTCATACTTCACGGATACAGAGCTGACCCTGCAGGGAAGTTTCACGACAAACTCACTGCCTTTTCCCTCAACAGAATCCACTGAGATCACGCCGCCCATCATATCAACGATGTTTTTCGAGATGGCCATGCCGAGTCCCGTCCCCTGAATACCGCTGACCGTGCTGG
>CADBNQ010000038.1 GCA_902796045.1 uncultured Lachnospiraceae bacterium
AGCGGGGGTGATCCTATACCATGGTATCCTGTACAGCCTTCACCTGCGTTGTTCCCGCGCAAGCGGGGGTGATCCCGCCGTAAACGAGCGTTACAATTCCCGGCTGTCGTTGTTCCCGCGCAAGCGGGGGTGATCCCTGGCATGACAGCACCTGCAAAAGGCTGATTGAGTTGTTCCCGCGCAAGCGGGGGTGATCCTGCTCTTGTGCTAAGATGGTTGAGTTAGCCCAGGTTGTTCCCGCGCAAGCGGGGGTGATCCCCTGCAAACCACAATGGCACTTTTCTTACAAGGGTTGTTCCCGCGCAAGCGGGGGTGATCCCCATTCCAGAGGCTTTTTGCCGTAGATCCTGTTGTTGTTCCCGCGCAAGCGGGGGTGATCCGTGATTCGTCCCGCAGATCAGCTGATCAGAGCAGTTGTTCCCGCGCAAGCGGGGTTATCTTGGACAGCTTCAGAATGGTTTAGTATATCAATAAGATTGGACATAACTGGGTTTTAGATATTTAGTATTGTTTTAGAAAGTATATAGTGCTGGACTACTTAAGCTAATCTACATTTTGTCAACAATATCAATTTCTTGAATCTTTAGCTATTATTCACTACACTAAATGGTTAAATTGTGTGTGATTACAAATATGGAATTAATATTGAGTAGAAACTTCATGAATACTACTAAATAGCCAATATATCAAAATTAATGTTATGATACACAGGAATGATTGTTGTATTGAATAGAGTTTTAGCTGGGAAGAAGGAAGAACCCAGATACAATAACAAATATAGTATTTTTAGAGAGGAGTTAAGAATGCGTTGACTATAAGGACGAAAATATTATTGTTCGGGAGAATATCTGTAAGTTAAGTGAAAACTAATGGGAAGAAAGTATCCATGTTAGGATAAGCCCGAAGGAAAGGAGGGACAGTTATGTCAGATGTTATTTTTCGACAATGCCTGACGCGGTTTATCAGGAATTTTGCCTACGGGGATGCGGTCAGGCATCTGTATAAAAGAGGGTATTCAACTGAGAGAATCATCAGAGACTATAGTTATCCTTTTACCAGGGAAGAGCTGGAAGAGATCAGAGATTCAATAAAGGAAGGAGATGAACGGGGTGAAAAAGGCCAGCTTAAAAGAAAGAATAAAGTATAAGTTTGACAATCTTATGTCGAAAGGGACAGCGTCCCGGCTCCTGCTGCTGGCAGTTATAACGATGACGGTTGTGGTTGCCGGCGGTCTGATTGCGGTTATGCTGGGCGGGCCTGACGGAACAGGAGCGGAATCGCCCGGTAAGTCAATCTGGTTTACCATGATGCATGCGATCAATACCGGCGTACTTGCCAAAGAAGAAGGTACGGTGCAATACCTGGCAGTAATGACGGTCGTTACACTGGTCGGAATCTTCATCACCAGTTTCCTTATTGGTACTATCTCCAACGGCATAAAGGATTTTGTTACAGATCTGCAGCGGGGAAAGTCCCGGGTGATCGAGGAAGGCCATGTGGTGATCATCGGTTTTGAGGACAACATAAACAGTATCATCGATGAGCTGGCCATGGCCAATGAGAATCAGCAGGATGCAGCTGTTGTTGTTATGGCTGAGGAGGATAAGATCAAGATGGAGGAAGCCATCAGTCAGCATGTGCCGGATCTGGGGAATCTCCGTCTGGTCTGCAGGACAGGGAAACCGGACAATCCTGATGACCTGAAGGTGTGCTCTCTGGAAACCTGCAAGTCGGTGATCCTGAACATGAGCGATGACTTCATGACAGTGAAAACGATTCTTTTGTGCAGAAACATTCTTGATGAATGCGGCAACAAAGATGCCTGCATCATCGCGACCGTCCGCGACCATGAGGTGCTCCAGCCTGCCAGGATTGCCGGCGGAGACAGGGCGGAGATCATGTATTTCCAGAATACCATTGCCCGCCTGATGGTACAGTCGGCCCGCCATCCCGGTATGTCAGAGATTCTGGCTGAGCTGCTTAGTTTCAGAGGAAATGAGATCTATGTAGAGGATGATCCTTCTATCACCGGCCTTTCTATAGAGGAGATGAATATGCGCCTGCCGGACTCCACCGGAATCGGTATGGTGAGGGATGGTATCCCTGTGATCAACGGTGATCTGACAGAGCCTTTTAAACCTGGAGACAAGCTGATCAGAATCGCTTTGGATGATGATCCTCTGGTGATGAATGAAAAGGCTGTCATTGATGAGGAGGTATTTGAAAAGCAGACCGAGACGGACAAGGAACCCCATACCCTGCTGATTCTTGGCTACACGGATATGCTCCGGCAGATCCTGCTCGAGGAGGATGCCTATGCGGCATCCGGATCGAAGGTTATCGTTGCCGCGGAACCAGGCAAGATCGACATGGAAGTCATACCTTCTGCCGAGGAACTCCATCATATCGAAGTGGATATCCGTGAGTGCAGGATCTTTAAGCGCAATGTTTTAGAGAAACTGGTCGCAGAGGGGCCGTCGAGTATCATGCTGATGTCGGATGTTGAGCTGGAGAATGAAGATGCCGATGCGAGAACCCTGATGCTGCAGCTGCATTTAAATGATATCGCAGAAGAGAAAGGTGAGGTCATTCCTCTCACAATTGAAATGAATCACACGAGAAACCAGCGGCTGTCTCAGATGATGCGTGCTTCGGACTTTGTTGTCAGCAGCAGCATTACTGCCAAGATGATGGTACAGATCGCTGAACAGCGGCACAATAAAGCGATTCTGGAAGAGCTCCTTTCTGAAGAAGGATCGACGATCTATATGAAACCGGCTGCTAACTATGTGACTCCTGGTGTACCGGTAGATTTTTACACTCTGCGTGCATCTGCTTCCCGCTACGGAGAGATTGCCATCGGCTATAAAAAGTATGCACCAAATGATACATATACCATCGTGGTGAATCCGGCAGGCAGCACGACAGAGTCTTTCAGCGGACAGGACGACATCGTCGTTGTCGCAAGGGGGTGAGGGAAATCACAGGGTAAATACATCGGAGGCATAGAAGCATGTTCAGAAAGATGAGAAGAATAAAACAGCAGATCAGCCGGGAGGAATGTATCCGGATACTGAAAGAAGAACCCCGGGGCATCCTTTCCATGCTTGGTGATGATGGCTATCCTTATGGGATACCCTTGAGCCACTGGTACTGTGAGGAAGACGGAAAGATTTATTTTCATGGAGCAAAGACCGGACATAAAATCGATGCTGTGTCGAACTATGATAAGGTCAGCTTCTGTGTATATAATGAAGGATACCGGAAAGAAGGGGAGTGGGCACTCAATATCAGCAGTGTCGTCGTATTCGGAAAGATCAGGCTTGTGACAGATCAGGAGAAGGCTGCGATGATCTGCACAAATATCTGCAGGAAGTTTACTGACGATGAGGAATATCTTCAAAGGGAACTGGATCACGCCCTGTCCCGCGTCCAATGTCTGGAGCTGAATCCGGAGCATATGACGGGAAAGCTGGTGAATGAGGCATAAGAACGGAAATCGCCGAGGCGAATCCGATTGAAATATTAATAAAGAGGAGGTTAAACATGAGTAAAAGTTTAAGTGCAAAAATCATGTCCGATCTGCTTTTGTTCTGGCCCAAAAAAACAGCGCAGGAAACCGAGAAGACCATAGCAGAGACCCTGAAAGGCGGAGAAAAAATGACCCCTCCGCCGAAGAATATCCTGACAAGACATGAAGACAATGAGAACGGAAGGATCTTTTATGTCAACGAGAAGAGTGTATCCCCCTATGTTATATTCTATATGCACGGGGGTGCCTATTTCTATGATTTTATTGCACCCCACTGGCGTTTGCTTGAGAGACTCGTAAAAGGGACGAATGCACTGGTGATCGCTCCGGCCTACCGTCTGGTGCCATTTGGTACCTACAAGGAAGCCTATGACCTGATTGTGCCGGTTTATAAACAGTTCTGCGAGGAGCATCCGGAGAAGAAGATCATATTGATGGGTGATTCCGCAGGGGGCGGTCTTTCCCTTGCTCTGGCAGAGCATTTTAAAGAAGAGGGGATCCGCATGCCGGATGAGCTCATTCTATACTCCCCATGGGTCGATGTTTCCATGGAGAATGAAGAAATCAAAGAATATCAGGCAAGGGACCCCTTCCTTTTTGCAGAGTCTTTATCTACTGTTGCGGTGCACTGGGCAGATGGTCTTGATATTCACGACCCGAAGATCAGCCCAATCTACGGAGACCTGAAGGACATTCATCATGTGACCGTATTTGTCGGAACAGATGAAATCATTTATCCTGATGCAACGAAAATGTTCCATATGCTGGATAAAGATGTGTCAAACGAATTGATTGTCGGGGAAGGCATGAATCATGTCTATCCACTGTTCCCAATTAAAGAATCAGTATACACTGACAACAAAATCTTTCATACTGTCATGAGGCAGCCGACGAATTAAGGATGACATAAAGAGGAGTATTTCCTAATATACACCGGTCATGGTTTTAACTACGATATTCTCATTTTCGCTTATTTTGTTTTCCAGTTTTAAGCCTTCGACCATATCAACATCACAGATTGCTCCCTCAATATGAGCTACGATTCGATTGGTTTTGCCTTCTGCCAGTATAGTTACGGCATGATGTCCCATACGGGTTGCAGTTACACGGTCACGTGCAGTCGGATTACCACCGCGTTGTACGTGGCCGAGTACTGTGACACGGGGGATCAGACCGAGATGCTGTCTGATCAGCTGACCAATCTGGTAGCCTGCACCGCTTCCATCGGCGAAAACAGGCAGATCCACCTCCTGATCACTGTTTTCCGGATGGGCTCCTTCTGCAACAACGATCATGAAATTAGTGCGTCCTGCAATACGTGCAGAGCGGATCTTATCGATGACGTCCCGCTCGATATCCCAGGGCTCTTCAGGAATCAATACGGCAGTAGCACCGGTAGCGATTCCGACATACAGCGCAAGATTACCTGCACGATGTCCCATGACCTCGATCACGGAGCAGCGCTCATGGGACTGACTGGTATCACGAAGCTTATCGATAGCTTCGACGGCAGTGTTGGCTGCAGTATCATATCCTATACTGTAATTCGTACATCCGATATCATTATCGATAGTTCCCGGGATGCCCACTACTGATATGGGGTATTCTGTTGAGAGGGCTAAAGCTCCGGCAAAAGTGCCGTCCCCGCCGATGGCAACGATGCCGTCGAGACCGAAAAGGCGGCAGTTGTTATAGGCCTTTTCACGGCCTTCCTTTGTGCGGAATTCTTCACTTCTGGCGGTGTACAGGATAGTTCCACCTATATTGATGATGTGGGAGACATCCTTTGTTGTCATCGGGAACATATCACCATTGATCAGTCCCTGCCAGCCGCGCCGGATCCCGATCACTTCAATGCCTCGATAGACAGCTGTCCGGACAACAGAACGAACTGCCGCGTTCATTCCGGGTGCATCTCCCCCTGAAGTAAGAACACCAATTCTCTTTACCTTATTTGTGAAATTCGGTTTATCCATGTGCAGATTCTCCTTTCTTTTTCTTATACAGATACTATCTGTTTCCCATTATATATTTGTAAAAGCATATGTCAAGCGGTCCGGAAATAGCCTGATTACTAATCAAATCGAGCTGCCGTGATAATCATTCATATGATTTTCAGGGTGCCTTTTTAAACCATTCCTTTCTTCTATATCTGATGAGTAATCAATTGAGAGCTCCGGATATTACCTGGGCTGCGAAAAACTATTATTAATATTGTATTAATTTTGCTGGTCTCCGGAAAAATATTGACAAAATCTAAAAAGTGTATTAAAATACGGACTGTTTTATCAACTTGCAGGCAATCAGTGATATAAAAAACATACTCTTAAGAAAGGAGTTTAAAGATGAAAACAGTATATGATTTTACAGTGAAGGATATGCAGGGTAAGGAGATCAGCCTGTCTGACTATCAGGGAAAGGTCCTGCTTATTGTGAACACGGCAACCGGATGTGGATTTACACCTCATTATGAACCACTTGAGGACATGTACAGGACAATGAGGGACAAAGGATTTGAGGTCCTTGATTTCCCCTGCAACCAGTTTGCCAATCAGGCACCGGGCAGCGATGAGGAGATTCATGAGTTCTGCACTGTGAAGTTCGGCACAGAGTTTCCCCGTTTTGCCAAGATTGATGTCAATGGAGAGACGGCGGATCCGCTCTTTGTATTCCTTGCAGCCCAGAAGCCTTTTGAAGGTTTTGGTAAGGGACTGAAGAATGCCGCTTTAAACAAGTTCGCTGATATGAACAATAAGGCCTTTGGGGATAAAGCCTATATCAAATGGAATTTTACCAAGTTCCTCATCGACTGGGAAGGCAATGTCATGGCCCGGTTCGAGCCTACCGAGGATATGGAAACAGTGAAGAAGGCAGTGGCTGCCGCCCTGTAGCATACTCCTGCAGCAAATGAATATCTTGTGAGATCCGATCAGGTCATCTGTTTTAATTAGCAGATGACCTTTTTTTTCTTGACTTTTCTAATGAGATATAGTATAAACAGAATATATTTAATAAAACATTTAATAAAAGTAAATATGTATATCAAAAATGGTTCACCATTTTTCCGGATACCGGAAATAGGGTGACTGAATGAAATTCCACCCTTGTGAAATTATCAGTATTAAATAAGGCCTCCTTTTTCACTACAATGTGAACCATAACAAGGATCAAAAAAACCGATTGGCTGCAAGAGCAGGCCAGATCAGATATGGACAGGAGGAAGGAGTGATATATGAAGAGTTTATTCGAAGAAAACAGGGCTGTGGTGATACTGCAGTATCTCCACAATCACACAGCTGTCAGGATCAGTGCTCTGGCCGCAAAGCTTTCTGTCAGTGAGAGGACTGTTCGCAATGACATCAAGCAGCTGAACCGGGAACTTGCTTCCTGTGCCGCAATTGAGGGGGAAAAGGGCAGATACGATCTGCGCATCTTTGACATGGACCGCTTCAATGAGCTTTATTTGTCACTGACGCAGACAGATGAATTCATGAATTCAGGGCGCAATCGGATGAATTATATCTTCGCAAGTTTGATGAGATCTGATGATGCTATCCTGACAGATGAGCTTGCTTACGAGATGAATATCGGCAGAACAACCATTGTCAGCGATCTGAAAAAGCTTCGGGAGGAGATTCGTGAGTATAACCTGTCGATCCTGGGGAAGACCAGTAAAGGTCTTACCCTGGAGGGAGAGGAGCTTGATATCCGTACTTACGTGATGGAGACCATGTTTGAGGATGTTTATCGGGATTACCCTCTCGACAAGGAGATCCAGGATATCATCCGACACACATTAAAGGCACATTCCTTCGAAAAGAATGTCAGAGAGAACTATGTCCGGTTTGTCACGCTGATGCTGGACCGGCTCCTGACAGGGCATGGCCTGGGTAAACTGTCTGCCAAGTATTACAACCTTACCATGAGGTCTTCTTTCGAAGTTGTGGATACGCTTCTGGACCAGCTTGGCTTGATATTACATACGGACATTCCCATTGAAGAGAAGATCTATACATTTCTTCCCATAGCAGGAATGAGAACACCCGGGGATATCAACGAGCTGCAGATGATCAGCCTGGATGACAGTATCCGGCCTCTGATCCAGAAAGTATTTTACAGGATCAGACAGGAACTGAACATCAAGATAGTGACAGACCGATTTGAAGATGAATTTCTGTACCATATGATGTTCATGCTGAACCGGATCAGGTTTCATGTAAAGATAGAGAATCCTCTCTATGAAGAATTGATCACAAAGTATCCTCTTGCCTACCAGATGGCGATAATTGCTTCCATGGTCATCAGTGAGGAGTATGGTTTCACGGTTCCGGATTCTGAGAAGGGTTATCTGACAGCCTATTTTGGTATTTTCCTGTCGGAAAACGGGATAGAAGAAGAAAAGCCTTTCCGGATTGCCGTGGTATGTGAAGGGGGAAAGGTGACAGCCCAGCTTATAGAGGTGCAGCTGAAAAAGGTCCTTGACAGCAAGGCTGAGCTTGCCCTTTATTACAATGAAGCATTTGACCGGGAGGAGCTGGAATCCTACGATATCATACTGACGACATACAAGCTGCCTTATGAATGCAGCCGGCCCACCATTCGAATCCGTGAGGTATTCAATGAGCGGGAACTGTATCATAAGATTGAGAAAGCAAAGTACTGGGATCAGGTAGATGTGCCGGTGATTGATAATAACTGGTTTGTCATCAACGGCCTGCTGGATGAGAGCCGCTTCTTTCTGTTTCAGGGAGACGAAAGTTATGAAGAGGCAGTCTCCATGATGGCAGACAGGCTTGCAGAACAGGGCTATGTCGACGATGATTTTCTTCTGAGACTGAAGGAAAGAGAGAAGAAGGGGACGATGGTATTTGACAAGGCTATCGCACTTCCCCACACCGTACATTATGCGGGAGATAAGCTGGTGATGGCGATCGGCGTCTGTGAAACCGGGGTAAAACACCAGGGCCATGATATTCCTATCATCATTCTTCTGGGATTCCCGGAAGAGAGCGGGATGGACGATCAGCTGCTGATCAGAATCTACGATGAGATCATAACCATCGCTCAGGATGAGGATCTGATGAAAAAAATCGCAAAGGCAAAGACCTTTACTGATCTTCTCCGGGTCCTCTACAGACAGCCGGGAGAATGAGAAACATCACAGATATCAGTAACAGTATCAATTTAGAAGGTTTTTAAAAGGCATATGACAAGAACGGAGGTCAGGAGATGGATGTATTAAAACTTGGTCTGGTGATCATTGCGGCATTTATGATCCAGGCAGTACTCAGTTTGATGCAGACGAAGCATTTTAACAATGAATTCATTAAACTGAGAAAGCAGGGGAAAGTGGCCATAGGCAGGAAATCCGGAGGGTTTCACGCCGGTGCGATCGTCATGTTTTTGATCGATGACCATGGAAATATTCGAAAGGGAAAGAAGCTGGAGGGAGTATCTTTCCTGGCCAGAGTCAGGCCCCTTGATGGTTATGAAGGCCGGTATATTGGGGACCTTAAGGAAGAGGACGGGCCGAGAAACCACAGAAATCTCCGAAAGGCCATCGCCGATGCAGCATTGACCTATCGAAAGTTTGTCAATGGCGAAGAGATCGATGCGCCGCCTGCTCCTCTGACCAGGATCGGACGTTCTGCCAAAGGCCTTTTGAGAAAAGCTGTATAGAAACTCTGACACAAGAGATGAATCAAGAAGAGAAAGGCGAATAAAATGGATTTTTTAGTAAAACTTGCAGCCGGATTTATGAACTTATTTACACTGGGAGGTACTCAGTTTGTTAGCTGGGTCACAGGGATCATACCTACCATTCTGATGCTTCTGGTACTGATGAACTCCATCATCGCTCTGGTGGGAGATGAAGCGGTAGCAAAACTGGCCAGAGTCAGTGCCGGCAATCCCATCCTGCGTTATATGGTGCTTCCTTTTATCAGCGCATTTATGCTGGGAAATCCCATGGCACTCTCCATGGGCAAGTTCTTCCCGGAGTTCTATAAACCTTGTTTTTATGCATCCGTCACATACCATTGTCACACAAACAACGGGATTTTCCCACATATCAACGCATCTGAGCTTTTTATCTGGCTTGGTATTGCAAACGGGATCACTCAGCTTGGACTGGATACCACCCCGCTGGCTATCCGCTATCTCCTGGTAGGTCTGGTAGCAAACTTTATCTCAGGGTGGTCAACGGAATGGACAACCAGATTTGTAGAGAAACAGCAGGGCAAGACACTGAGCCGCGATTTTA
This sequence comes from uncultured Lachnospiraceae bacterium, assembly GCA_902796045.1. GTDB lineage: Bacteria > Bacillota > Clostridia > Lachnospirales > Lachnospiraceae > Anaerobutyricum. The sequence goes on from CADBNQ010000038.1 coordinate 9,795, forward strand.
AGCCGGTTCATCAGTAAGCAGATATACAGGAGGAATACTTAAGATGGCAGAATATAGATCAATAAAAGTGGAAAGAGGGTCCGGCGGATTTGGAGGGCCACTGGTTATCACACCTACAGAAAAAAGAAATAAAGTCATGTATATCACAGGCGGCGGAGCAGAGCCGGAATGTCTGGCAAAGATTGTTGAGCTGACAGGACTGACACCGGTCAATGGTTTCAAAACCAATTGTCCGGAGGATGAGCTGGCTCTGGTTATTATCGACTGCGGTGGAACTTTACGATGCGGAATCTATCCCCAGAAGAGGATACCCACCATCAACACCAACCCGGTAGGGAAGTCCGGTCCACTGGCGAAGTTCATTACCGAGGATATCTATGTTTCAGCAGTGACTTCCAAACAGATCTCTCCGGCAGATGGAACAGCTCCTGCTGCAGAGGAAGCCAAAGAACCTGCAGTTCAGGAAGAAGCAGAGAGCGGCGCTAAGTTTACAGCAGATATGAAAGTGTCCGAAACTCTGGCAAAACAGGAAAACAAAAGCCTGATTACGAAACTGGGACTGGGCGCCGGCAAAGTGGTAAATACTTTCTACCAGGCTGCAAGAGACGCGGTTCAGACATGCATCACCACCCTGCTTCCCTTCATGGCATTTGTATCCCTGCTGATTGGTATCATCAACGGCTCCGGTTTCGGAAATGCCTTTGCGCATCTTCTGACCCCTCTGGCAGGAAATGTATTCGGACTTCTGATTTTGGGTATCGTATGCTCTATCCCCGGCCTGTCTGCTTTATTGGGACCGGGTGCTGTAATCGCACAGATCATCGGAACTCTGGTCGGCGCCGAGATTGGTAAAGGTAATATCAAACCGTCTCTTGCCCTGCCGGCTCTCTTTGCCATCAACTGTCAGGGCGCCTGCGATTTCATTCCGGTAGGCCTGGGACTGGCAGAAGCAGAAACAGAGACCATCGAGGTCGGTGTGGTATCTGTCATGTATTCCCGCTTTCTGACAGGCTGGATCAGAGTTCTTATCGCTTATTTTGCAAGTTTCGGCCTCTATGCATAAGAACAGGCGATATATCTTATACATCATGTAATACAGTTTTAAGTAAAAAAAGGAGAACTTAAAAGATGAAAGTTATCTATGAGAATCAGGTAAAAGGACTGGGAGCATTTGTTGACGCATTTAAAGATGAGAAATTATTTATCCTCTTTGGAGACAATGCACCGGATGAACTGAAGGATTATACTTACCACGTCAGCGTTAATCCGATCAACGGTACCATCTGTGCTGGACAATTCCTGCAGGTAGATGACCAGGAATATAAGATCCTGGCAGTCGGAGAGGAGGCACCCGTGACTCTGGAAGGACTTGGCCACTGCTCCGTCCGCTTTAATGGCTCAGATACCGTGGATATGCCCGGAAGCATCAATGTGGAAGACAAAGAGATGCCGGATGTGAAGGTTGGAACGGTCATCCGTATCGTTGAGAAATAAAACAGCACAAAGAGGACCTTATAAAACCCGATGTTCATCAGGATCATCGGGTTTTTGTTAAAGATGAATCAACAGGAGGAAATATGATGAACATGAGAGAACAGATTGAGAAGGAATATGGCGGAAGTTGTGCGTGCGGCAAAGCCCATGAGGTAATCCTGGAGGATATCAGGATCGGATCACATATCCTGGATGAGATTCCAGACCTGGTCCGGAAGCATGGATCGAAGGTCTTTATGATCTCTGATCGCAATACATGGAATGCTGCAGGGAAAGATGTGGCAGCTATTCTTGAGAAGGATGGGATCCTGGCCGGCTCATGATGCTTTGATCAGGAAAAGCTGGAACCGGATGAAGCGGCAGTAGGATCTGTCCTGATGCATTTTAATACGGATTGTGATTATATTGTTGTTGTCGGATCGGGGACATTGAACGATATCGGTAAGCTGACATCGGCAGTGACCACAAGACCCTATATGATCGTGGGAACGGCTCCTTCCATGGATGGATTCGCATCGGCTACTTCCTCGGTCATTAGGGACGGACTTAAGATTTCACTTGGGACAACAGCACCGGTGGCTTTTGTGGCTGATACTTCTATCATGAAAGATGCCCCTGCAAGGCTGCTCCAGGCAGGAATCGGAGATATGTTCGCCAAATATATCAGCATCTGTGAGTGGCGAATCTCTCATGTGATCAACGATGAGTACTACTGCCCGAAGATCGCTTCACTGGTACGGGATGCTCTGGACCGTTGCGCAAAGAACGCAAAAGCACTGATGGACAGAGATGAAAAGGCCGTTTTGGCAGTGACAGAAGGACTGGTTTATGCAGGACTTGCCATGGCCATGGCCGGGGTCTC
>CADBNQ010000039.1 GCA_902796045.1 uncultured Lachnospiraceae bacterium
AAGGAAGGTGTAGATCTTTCCAAGGACAAGATGGCCATGCAGAGGCTTAAGGAAGCAGCAGAGAAGGCTAAGAAAGAGCTTTCCTCCTCTACTACAACCAACATCAACCTGCCCTTCATCACAGCAACCTCTGAAGGACCAAAGCATTTTGAGATGAACCTGACAAGAGCCAAGTTCAATGAGCTGACTGCTCATCTGGTTGAGAGGACCGTCACTCCGGTTCAGACAGCACTGAAGGATGCCGGCCTTACTTCTTCCGACCTCAGCAAGGTCCTCCTGGTAGGTGGTTCTACAAGGATTCCGGCTGTTCAGGATAAGGTAAAACAGCTCACAGGCAAGGATCCCTTTAAGGGCATCAACCCTGATGAATGTGTCGCAATCGGCGCTTCCATCCAGGGCGGCAAGCTGGCCGGCGACGCAGGCGCAGGCGACATCCTGCTTCTGGATGTCACTCCACTGTCCCTGTCCATCGAGACCATGGGCGGCGTAGCCACTAAGCTGATCGAGCGTAACACAACGATCCCGACCAAGAAGAGCCAGATTTTCTCCACAGCCGAGAACAATCAGACAGCCGTAGATATCCACGTTGTACAGGGTGAGCGTCAGTTCGCAAGAGACAACAAGACTCTGGGCCAGTTCCGTCTGGATGGTATCCCGCCGGCAATGAGAGGGGTTCCGCAGATCGAGGTTACCTTCGATATCGATGCCAACGGTATCGTCAATGTATCCGCTAAGGACCTTGGCACAGGCAAGGAACAGCACATCACCATCACAGCCGGATCCAACATGTCCGATGAGGATATCGAGAAGGCTGTCAAGGAAGCTGCTGAGTTTGAAGCACAGGACAAGAAGAAAAAAGAAGCTATTGACGCAAGGAATGATGCAGATAACATGGTATTCCAGACTGAGAAGGCTCTTGATGAAGTCGGTGACAAGATCGCTGATTCCGAGAAGACCACAGTGCAGGCTGATATCACCAAGCTGAAAGAGATTCTGGAACGTACCACGATCGACAACATGACAGACAATGATGTGGCAGAGATCAACGCAGCCAAGGAGCAGCTGATGAAGGATGCCCAGTCCCTGTTCGGCAAGATGTATGAGCAGGCTCAGGCAGGCCAGGCAGGACCGGGACCCCAGGGTGCCGCCGGTGCTGACGCCAATGCTACCTACGATGCAGACGATGTGGTAGATGCTGATTATAAAGAAGTATAAACGTAGAGAATAAGACTTTTAAAAGTAAGAGCGTGGGTGACAGGGATTTCCCTGTCCCCTTTCGCTGTTTTGTGCGATAAGGCCGTCATGCATCCGATCCGGCAGGTCAGCCTGATTTGCATCCTGGAGGTTTATAATGGCAGATAAGAGAGATTACTATGAGGTCCTTGGAGTAAGCAAGGATGCCTCAGAAGCAGACATAAAAAGGGCTTACCGGAAGGTGGCCAAGAAGTATCATCCGGACATCAACCCCGGCGATAAGAACGCAGAGGAAAAGTTTAAGGAAGCAGCAGAAGCTTATGAGGTACTGAGTGATTCCGAGAAGAGGGCCAGATATGACCAGTTCGGCCATGCCGCCTTTGAGCAGGGAGGACCCGGAGCCGGCGGATTCGGCGGATTTGATTTCGGCGGCGGCGATATGGGAGACATCTTTGGGGATATCTTCGGAGATTTCTTTGGCGGCGGCAGCCGGGGAGGCAGTGCCAGAAGGAACGGCCCGAGACAGGGCGCCAATCTGAGAGCCTCCGTCCGCATCACCTTTGATGAGGCGATCCGCGGAGTTGAAAAACAGCTGGAGATTGCCCTGAAAGAAACCTGTAATACCTGCGGCGGCAACGGCTGCAAGCCCGGCACCAGTCCGGAGACCTGTACAAAGTGCAATGGAACCGGGCAGGTGGTCTACACCCAGCAGTCCATGTTCGGCATGGTGAGGAATGTCCAGCCGTGTCCGGACTGCAACGGTTCAGGGCAGATCATCCGGAACAAGTGCAGCGACTGCGGCGGCACAGGCTATATCAAGGTACGCAAGAAGATCAAGGTACCGGTTCCTGCCGGTATCGATAACGGTCAGAGCGTCCGGATCCGTGAGAAGGGTGAACCGGGCATCAACGGAGGGCCAAGGGGTGACCTCCTGGTCAATGTCAATGTTTCCCGTCATCCCAAGTTCCAGAGACAGGAATATGACATCTTCTCCACAGAACCGATCACTTTTGCCCAGGCAGCGCTTGGCGCCACGATCAAGATTGATACCGTGGATGGTCCGTATGAGTACACGATCAAGCCGGGGACCCAGACAGATACCAGAGTGCGCCTGAAGAATAAGGGCGTGCCGAGCCTGCGCAATAAGAACCTTCGAGGCAGCCATTTTGTAACCTTTGTGGTCCAGGTGCCCGTTCATATGACAGAAGCCCAGAAAGAGGCCCTGCGCAATTTCCAGCAGGCCATGGGGGAAACTTCACCAGGAACAGGCAGTGATAAAGCATCTGAAGGAAACGAGAAGAAGGGCTTTTTCGGAAAGAAAAAGAAATGATCAAGGTCTGTATAGTGCTGATCAACATGATCGCATTTTTACTATTCGGGATGGATAAGAAAAGAGCAAGAGAGGGAAGGTGGCGGATTCCGGAAAGCTGGCTCCTTCTTGCTGCCTTTGCCGGAGGAGCAGCCGGGGCCCTGTCTGCTATGATTGTCTTCCATCACAAGACGAGGAAGTGGAAGTTCAGGATCCTGGTTCCTTCCTTTCTGATCCTGCAGATTCTTGCCGCCTTTATGATCGCCCAGGGAACATGATCCGACAGGGGACAGCCCCTTTTATTCTGACAGGCTGCAGCATTTGGTTAAGATGATCAAAAGAGAAGAGTTTTCAATACTAAATAATGACCATAGGATCGTCGGATGGATCAGGAGAGAAGAAGAAAGGACAGAGACCATGATGCCTCTGGTCATCTTCATGCATGGGGCCCTTCTGGATAAGGACAGCAGGCCCCTGGCGGCGCTGACAGATCTTCTCACCGGGAAAGGGGCGGCCGTGTTGAGCTTTGACTTTTTCGGACACGGGGAAAGCGGCGGTGACCTGGAAGATATGACGATCGATCACTGGCTGTCTGACATTGAGGCGGTCCTTGCCTATGCCCGGAGTCTCCCCTGGGTGTCTGAGATTGCTTTTGCTGCCCATTCTCAGGGGGCACTTGCAGCTTCTCTGGCAGCCGGAAGACACCCGGATGAGGTCAGGGCCATGGTCCTCTATGCCCCGGCGGCTGTGATCGCAGATATCGGGAGGACAGGACGCATGCCGAACGGATCTTTTGATCCGGCCCGTATCCCTGACAGGATCCCTTTTTTTAACCGGACCATCAAGGGCGAGTATTTCCGCAGGGCCGGAAGGCTTCGGGTCTATGAGACAGCGAAGAATTACCGGGGACCTGTGTGTATTTTTCAGGGGACCGGAGACCGGCTGGTTCCCGTACGCTATGCCCGCAGGTACCAGGAAGTCTATGAGGACGCAAAGCTGGTTCTCTATGAGGACGAGGACCATATGTTCCATGCGCACCGGGACGAGGCTGCCGGGATAGCAGCAGGATTTCTTCTTAAAAATATTTAACAAAAATTTAATAATTTTATTTTTATTTATAATTTGAGCCTGATATAAGAGTGATTACTAATCAAATTTAGAGCGTCAATCTGTTAATCAAAAATGTGATTAATCAATTGATGGATTTGATTAGTAATCACTTTTTTTGTGGGTAATTGACAAAGAAATCTGACTTGTTATAATGGAAGTAACAAAAAGACAAACACTTATTTCGAGGAGGCAGCAGGAGGATGACTGCAGCAGTCCGAGACAGCGGTTAAAGGAGGATGGTTCCCTATGGCAGGTACACTGGATTTGAATTCTTATCTTGACAGAGAGATTATGTGCAGCTGCGGACACAAGCATTATTCTGCAGTGAAGAAGATTGATATCGACACAGGCGCAGTAAAGAGACTGCCAGGTCATATTAAAGATTTTGGATATGAGAAGGTTTTCATCGTAGCAGACAAGAACACCTGGAAGGCAGCAGGAGCTGATGCGGCAGCTGAGCTTGAGAAGGCCGGCATCAGCTATGACAAAGTAATCCTTGATTACGATGAGGTGATCCCGGATGAGCATGTGATCGGTGAGATCCTTGCAGCAGTAGTGCCGGGCAGCGACCTGATCCTGGCGGTAGGTTCCGGCACCCTCAACGACCTGTGTAAGCTGATCAGCTTCCGCATGGGTCTTGACTATATCATCTATGCCACAGCCCCCTCCATGGACGGATTCGTTTCCATCGGTTCAGCAGTCATTTTAAACCATGTGAAGACGACATTGGACTGCCATGGTCCGGTGGCCGTGATCGGAGATGTCGATGTACTTTCCCAGGCCCCTATGCGGCTGATCGCTGCCGGTCTCGGTGATACGCTTGGCAAGTATACCTGTCTCTTTGACTGGAAGCTGTCCCGCCTGATCAATGATGAATACTACTGTGAAGAGGTGGTGGAGATGGTGGAGACTGCCATCAGCACCGTCATGAAGTACAGCAATGAGGTTAAGAACCGCAAGCCTGAGGCAGTCAAAGCTGTGACCGAGGCACTGGTCCTGACCGGGATCGCCATGAGCTTTGTTGGCAATTCCAGACCTGCTTCCGGATGTGAGCATCATTTCTCTCATTTCTGGGAGATGAAGGCATTTATGCATGGAAAGTTCCCCGCTCTCCACGGGACTCAGGTAGGTGTGGGCACCATCATCGCTCTCTATCTCTATCACATGCTGGAGAAGCAGGAGATAGATTTCGCGGCAGTAAAAGCCTCCGGTTTTGACAAGGATGCCTGGATCCGTGAGATCAAAGAGGTCTATGAGATCGCAGCAGACGGTATTATCGCAGTAGAAGAGAAGTCACAGAAGAACAATGTCGAACAGAGAAATGTGAGACTGGATGTGATCGAGAAGAACTGGGATAAGATCCGGCAGATGATCCACGATGGTCTGCCTGCTGTGAAGGATATGGAAGATCTTTTCGCCGGTCTTGAGGCACCTGTGAATCCCACACAGATCGATGTAAGCCTTGAGGAACTGTATCAGAGCGTGATCTACGCCAAGGAAGTAAGGCCGAGATACACAGTTCTTCAGCTGATCTGGGATCTGGGACTTTCCAGAGAATATGCGGAAAAAACCAGAGACTATTTTTCCGCCTGACCAGCCCCAAACAGAACCTGATCTCCCGGAATGATTAAGAGATGCGGGAGTTTAAACAACATAAATCCAACCATTTATTAAAGGAGGTCGCTATGAAAAAATATGCAATTGGTCTTGACTTTGGTACCTTATCAGTCAGAGCACTTCTCGTAGACATCGAAGACGGAAAAGAGATCGCCCAGAGCGTGTTTGAGTATCCTCATGCTGTAATGGAGACCCACATCCCCACAGGTGAGACACTTCCGCCGGCATGGGCACTCCAGGATCCCGGCGACTACATGGAAGGCCTGATTTCCGTAGTCCGCGGTGTTATGAAATCGAGCAGGGTTCTCCCGACAGAAGTCATCGGCATCGGCGTGGACTTTACATCCGCAACCATCCTTCCGGTTTACAAGGATAAGACCCCTCTCAGCATGACAGAAGAGTTTGCCCATGAGAAGCATGCTTACGTCAAACTCTGGAAGCATCACGGCGGTGAGGAAGAGGCCATCCTGATCGACAAGATAGCCAGAGAGCGCAATGAAGAGTTTATGAAGATGTACGGCGGCAAGGTTTCCAGTGAATGGACGATCCCCAAGATCCTGGAGACACTCCACAAAGCCCCGGAAGTATATGAGAAAGCAGACTACTTTATGGAAGCCCTGGACTGGATCCTCTGGGAGATGACAGACAAGCTGACCACATCTGCCTGCACTGCCGGCTTTAAGATGTTCTACCACCATGAGACCGGATTCCCCTCCAAGGAATTCTTTAAGGCACTGGATCCCAGAATGGAGAACTTTGTAGAAGAGAAGTTCAACATACCGGTTCTTCCAATCGGTGCCTGTGCCGGACACCTGTGTGATGCCATGGCCAAAGAGCTGGGCTTAACACCCGGAACACCTGTTGGTACCGGTATCATTGACGCCCACTGCGCAGTACCGGGCGGCGGCGTTGGGAAGCCGGGCGAGCTCATGATCATCATGGGTACCTCTTCCTGCCATCTGATGCTGGCTGACCACAGTGCTCAGATCGAGGGGATCCAGGGAATCATCAAAGATGGTATCATGCCTGGCTTCTTCGGAATCGAAGCAGGACAGTCCTGTGTAGGAGATCATTTCGCATGGTTCGTTGACAACTGCGTGCCGGAAGATTATACCCGCCAGGCAAGAGAGAAGGGTATCAGTGTTCACCAGCTCTTATCAGAGAAGCTGGCAGGCTACAAGGCCGGAGCAAGCGGCCTGGTTGCCCTTGACTGGTTTAACGGCGTACGTTCCCCGCTCATGGACTTTGACTTAAACGGACTGATCCTTGGTATGAATCTGCTGACCAAACCGGAAGACATCTATCTGGCCCTGATCGAGGCGACTGCATACGGCACCAGAGCCATCGTAGAGAGCTTTGAGAAAGCCGGCATTCCTGTAAACAGCGTGGTCTTAAGCGGCGGCATCCCCTCCAAGAACCCGCTGATCGTGCAGATCTATACAGATGTATTAAATCGTGAGATCAAGGTATGTGCTTCTGACCAGGCCTGTGCCCTCGGCGCAGCTGTGCTGGGAACAGCCGCAGCTCCGGAGAGCATCACCGGTTATAAGGATGCCAATGAGATCGCTGCCAAGTTTGCCAAGCTGCAGGACAAGACCTATGTTCCGGATCCTGAGAAAGTGGCAGTCTATGACAAGCTCTACGCAGAGTACAACACCCTTCTTGACTACTTTGGAAGAGGCGCCAATGATGTGATGAAGCGCCTCAACAAGATTCGCGAGGAGAATAAATAAAAAAGGACTCGAGAACGAGTCCTGAATGATTAAGTGGAGCACGGTCCGGTCGAGTGCCGGACCATGAGCTCCGGTTCATATTCCAGTCTCAATAATGCAGCCTTACGGTCCTCTTTATCTCCTGTGGAGGCATGGGAGTTCATCAGCATCCGTATGGCTGCATTTCCTTTATCCTCTATGGAGTGGTCGATGGATGTCAGAGAGATCCGCTCAAAAGAGGCAGCCAGGGTATTGTCAAAACCGCAGACAGAATAGTCTCCGGGTATGGACCAGCCCATCTTCTGGAGGGCGTCCATGATCCCGAAGGAGATCTGGTCATTGGTTCCGACAAAGGCGGTGGCAGGGTGGTCAGGCTTCTTCATATAGCTGGTGACCAGCTGGACGCCGGCGTCATAGTAGCGGTTGCCCATCAGGTAGTGGTCCCATTGCTGCTGGCTTAAACTCACCACCTCCACCTGATCCGGATCAAGATGTGCCCTGGTAAATGCCTCTTTCAGGCCCTCAAGGCGGCGTCTTCTGGGGAGCTCAAGGGGATCGAGGGGCGTGGTCATGTAGGCGATATGTCTGTGTCCCAGAGAGATCAGGTGTTCGCCGATCATCCTGCCGGATTTCTTGCTGTCAAGCTCAATCAGAGGAACACGGAGACTTTCGTTGAAATCATTGATGAGGACAAAATGCATCTTTTTCCTCAGCTGATTGATCATGTCCACAGCCTGTGGGGCGTAGGTGTATATCACTCCGTAAAAGCCGGAGTCCAGTGCAGTCTTTAAGAAAGTTTCTTCTGTCTTCCTGTCCCGCATGGTGTAGGTGGTCATGGTGTAAAGTCCCCTGGTGAAGGCACTTTTGGTGATACTGCGGACCAGGGTGGTGTAGTACTCTGTCGAGAGAGAAGGACACATGATCAGCACAGTTTTTTTCAGTGAGCTGACTGCTTTCTTTTCCCTTTTTTTGTAAACATATCCCATGTCGGACGCTGTTTTGATAACCTTGTCGATGGTCTCCTGTTTAAAACGTGTATCCTCCCGGCCGCTCAGGATCAGGGAGACTGTGGACTGGGATATTCCGCATGCCGCCGCGATCTGGCGGGTAGTGACTTTTGCTTTTCTGGCCATAATATTTCATCCTCCTGATTGTTTAAGCAGATCATCCTCTGACGGGTGCAGGACCAGTAGAATTTCTGATGACAAGCTTCGGTTCATACTCCATCCTGGTAACATGGGAGGGCCTGTCCTTCTGATGGTTCCTGGTGTAGATCATGGTGACGGCATCTCTTCCCTTCTGCACAGTGGCATGGTCCACGGAAGTAAGAGATATCTGCGGCATGGATGAGAAGATGGCATCATCAAAGCCGGCCACAGAGCGGTCTCTTGGGATGCGAAATCCCTGATCCCTGAGTGCCGCCATGATGCCGTAAGCCGTCATATCATTCTGACCCACGAAGGCAGTTGCCGAAGAGCCCTGAGACAGGGCTTTTCTTGTCATCTCATAGCCGGTCTGGTATTCGGCTGACTGAAAAGCATAGTTTCTGAATTCGGAAGGGGACGGCTGGAAGACCTCAACAGCTTCTTCAGGAAGACCGGCTTCCTGGAAGGCCTGCCGCAGGCCTGCCAGTCTTCGCAGCCTGCTGATCTCGTGTTTTCTGATAGGTGTCGAGATGAAAGCGGCCTGTCTGTGTCCCAGGGAAAGGAGGTGACCGCCGACAAGGGCACCGGGCTTGCGGCTGTCAAGCTCCACCGAGTCAAAGCGCACATTGTCAGGTTTTTCTCCCACCAGGACGATGGGAATCTTCCTGGAAAGGGCGTTCGCCTCAGCCACCCTGTTGATCGGGTACAGGATAATGATACCGGCAGGATTGCTGTTTTCTGCCAGAGAAAGGTATTCGGTCTCCTTTGCGGCATCTCTGGAAGTCACCACGGTCACTACTTTATAATGATATGAGAGCGCCTGGTCTGTAATCGAGTGGATCACGGAACTGTAATAATTGTTGGTGAGCAGGGGAGCCATGACCAGGATGGTATCGGACAGGGCTGAATCTGTCCCGGCCTTTTTCCTGACAGGCTTCTTATAGCCAAGCTTTCTTGCGGCTTCCTTCACTTTTTCTTCCGTCTCCGCTGTAAAGGATACATTGCGTTTTCCGCTTAAGACCATGGATACCGTAGACTGTGAGAGACCGGTGTAATCGGCGATGTCTCTGGTTGTTACCTTGTTTCGTTTGCCCATGGGTCAATCCTCTTTTTTCATCTGTTTTGATTTATTTTGATTAATAGGTTTTGTTAATCAATATTGGTTTGATTAATCCCATTATAGGTGATTTTCCCTGCCATGGCAACAGAAAAAAGACTGCAGGAAAAAGGCAGAGAAGAATTATTGTTAATCAAAGAGCGATGATTAATAAAAAAATAGCTGATAAGCTTTGTTTAAGCCGTCAGAGCCATTTGACAAGTCACAGAATCTGTGTTTAAATGCAGTCAGACAGATAAATAAGAGGCATCCCGGAGCAGGACCAGAACATCCTGGATGGGACAGGCGATTACGATTGATTTCACAGGAGGATGAAAAGATGAGCGTTATTACTTTTGTATGTGCAGGACAGATGAATTCAGCAATTACATTTCCGGCTTTTGAGAATGGCCATGAGGTCCGTCTGGTGGGATCACCTCTTGACCGGGACATCATCGATGGTCTCAGAAAAGATGACTTTCATATTACCCTGAAGAGGACTCTTCATCATGGAATCAAGTACTATCAGATTGAAGAACTCCAGGAAGCCCTGGAGGGGGCAGACCTGATTCTGGGCGGTGTCAGCAGCTTTGGTCTGGACTGGTTCTGTGACGAGATCCTCCCGGTACTTCCCGAAGAGGTTCCGCTGCTTACAGTGACCAAGGGAATGGTTGACCTTGAGGACGGAACTCTGGTTCCTTATCCACACATCTTTGCCCAGAGACAGCCAGAAGGCAAACACATTAATTTCAATGCCATCGGCGGTCCATGCACCAGCTATGAGCTGGCAGACCATGATGATTCCCATGTGGCATTCTGTGGAAAGGATATGGAGACTCTGAAGTATATCAAGTCCCTTCTTGCTACTGATTACTATCACATCTCCCTGTCTACCGACGTGGTTGGCGTGGAGTGTGCAGTGGCCATGAAGAACGCTTACGCCCTGGGCGTTACTCTGGCAGTCGGCCTTGCAGAAAAGAGAGACGGCAAGATCGGAGCTGTTCATTATAATTCACAGGCAGCTCTGTTTGGACAGGGACTTAAGGAGATGATCCAGCTCCTCGAGCTCATCGGCGGCGGCCCTGAGAACATCATCCATGGCGGCGGCGACCTCTTTGTCACAGTCTTTGGCGGAAGGACCAGAAAGATCGGAACCCTTCTCGGACGCGGCCTCTCCTTTGACCAGGCCATGGAAGAATTGAACGGTGTGACACTGGAATCCATCGTCATCGCCACCAGAACAGCAAGGGCAGTCAGAAAGCTTGCTGAGAGAAATGTAGTAAAACTCAGTGATTATCCTCTTCTGATGCATGTTGATGATATCATCAACAATGGCGCAGAAGTACAGATCCCCTGGGATGCCTTCACCACCGTAGTCGAATAAATAACTAAAACTCCCACATGAGAACTGTATAGAGTCTGTCGTCATCGGCATCTGCCGGTACATGACCTCAGAAATGTACTGTTTCATCATTCATGACAGCCATTTTTATGGGCTCCGCTACGCGAACTCGCTTCG
>CADBNQ010000040.1 GCA_902796045.1 uncultured Lachnospiraceae bacterium
AATCCTGCGGCTAGTCCGTTCTGTTTAAGAGCAGCCTGCTGGAATCATGCTCCTTAAGCCTCTGACACTCTTTGTCTCCTATGTCAATATAGCAGCTTCCCATCTTTCTGCCTATTCCAGGTCATCAGCTCAGGGCAGCTGTAATAACAGACATCTTATAGACTTCCTCAGCATTACACCCGCGGCTCAGGTCATTGATCGGGGCGTTCAATCCCTGAAGGATAGGGCCAATCGCTTCGTAATCACCGAGACGGGCAGCGATCTTATAGCCGATATTGCCGGCATTAATATCAGGAAATACAAATACATTAGCCTTTCCAGCCACCTGTGAGTTGGGGCATTTGATCTTAGCGACATCACCAGAAACAGCAGCGTCAAACTGGAGCTCTCCATCTACCTTCAGGTCGGGAGCCATCGCTTTAGCCTTGGCTGTGGCATTGGCCATCTTGGTCACGGTATCCCCTTTACCTGATCCGTAGGTTGAGTATGAAAGCATGGCTACTTTGGGGTCGAGGCCGAAAACCTCTGCTGTCTTGGCACTCTCCACAGCAATCTCTGCCAGCTCATCCTCATTTGGATAGATGTTGATGGAGCAGTCTGAGAACAATTTGATCTCATCACCTTTAACCATAACGAAGCTGGAGCTTACGATCTTGTTGCCGGGTTTGGTCTTGATCAGCTGGAGAGCAGGACGAACGGTATCAGCTGTCGAGTAAGTCGCACCGCCAAGAAGGCAGTCAGCCTTGCCCATCTTCACCAGCATGGTCCCGAAATAATTGGCACCCTCCAGAGCCTTGCGAACCTGTTCTTCGGTCATCTTGCCTTTTCTTAAAGCCACCATCTGCTCAGTCATGGCATCAATCTCAGCATAATCCAGGGGATCAATAATGGTACATAAGGAAATATCATGATTATTCTTCTTTGCAGAAGCTTTCACCTCTTCCACATTGCCAAGAAGGATGACATCCAGCAGGTCAGCCTTCGTCAGCCTCTCAGCTGACTCCTGGATCCTGAAATCATTTCCCTCGGTAAACACAATCGTTCTTCTTTTGTCTCTGAGTTTTTTTTCAAATTTTGCCAGCATGGTTCCCTCCAAATATGTAATATTATGTGTATTAATATGATATACAGTACTGGTCCTCAGGCTGTCACCTGATGATATCAACCGGCCTCCTGTATACATACTCAATAGTGTCCTCGGTGAAACTGCCCTCTTTGTAATATCCCTTGCGAATCACCGACCACTCTCCGATATCAGCTTTCTCCTCTGCCATCACAGCATAGCCTTCATGGATGGCACCATCCTTAAAAACTGCATCACAGAGCATGGTTCCCTTCTGATCATAAACCCTGTACCTGTCATCCTTCCACTCGAAGGCCGCCTGGCCGGAAGCATACCGGTTCCGATAACCCAGCCTGTACTTCCTGCCTGTCAGCCGCCTGAACAGATCCAGACCATCTTTGTTCATAAAGGTATTGTAGCGGAACTCAGAAAACAGATGTCTGTAGGTCCCATAAAATGGCAGGAGCATGGCATAGAAGGCCTCCTTCAGTCCGGCAGGGCTCTGCATCAGCTCCTTGTCCAGGAAAGGCATTAACAGTTCCTTCTCCCTGTCGGGAAGCTCTTCCATCACTTTGCCGGTGACGGCAGCAGCCTTATCAGAAGGTCCTTCAAAGGGAGACAGCTTCTCCCAGGAATCCTCCTGGTCTGCCTGGTAAAGCTTCTTCATTGCCGTATTCAGGTACTGGTAGAGATCTTTTTTGGCCTGGAACCAGGCCTTCTTCTCATCCGACTGACCATCCCTGGCAGCCGGCTTACCCTGTTTCTTTGGCTTCCGGTCATTCCCGGAAGCTTCTCTGACTGTTGTTGTCTTAGGGGCAGCTGCCCTGGGCGCTTCTTCCCTGACTGCAGCCTTCGCCTTGTCTTTCCCGGATTCCTCAGGCCGGCTTGACAGAGGCTCTGCTTTTTGGGGCACTTCCTGCCTGTTCCCTTTGTCTCTTTCCTTCCTTGTCGGCTCCAGGTTCAGCTCACTGACCTGCTGATGATCTTCTTCCTTCTTTTTCAAAAATGATGAAAAAAGTGATCCGATTCCCATGATACTTCCTCTCCTTATCCAAGTATGTTAAGATGTTAAGTCTGAACTCACTCCTCCTGCTCGATGAAATTCCTGACCCTCTGCATCCGGGTGTCCAGGTCGGCACTTAAGAGTGCGCACTCCAGCAGTTCAGCCTCTATTTTTTTCTCCACCTCAGGATCAATATTCCTCTTATACCGCATCTTATGGTCCAGGTTGGCCCAGAACTCCATGGCGATGGTCCGAAGCTGGACCTCAACTTTCATAAACCTTTTCTCTGACTGCAGAAAGATAGGTATCTCTATGATCATATGAAGACTGCGGTAACCATTCTCCTTGGGATCGATAATATAATCCTTAATCTGAAGAATCGTGATGTCATCCTGATTACGAAGACAGTTGGCAACAAAATAAACATCATCCACAAAGGAACATACTGCCCGGATACCGGCGATATCAAAGACATTCTTCTCCATGGACTCCAGTGTAAGGGGAAAGCCCCGGCGGGTCATCTTCTCAATAATACTCTTGGGATTCTTCAGTCTCGTCTGGATGGTACTGATCGGATTACGTTCATGGATCAGAGAAAACTCTTCATTCAGCACCCGGAACTTGGTCTCTGTCTCCATCAGAGCACATTGATAGTAACATAAAAGCTTCTGAATCTCCCGCTCAGTCTTAATCATCTCTTCTGTCGAGAAAAGGCCCGTCCCCATCATCTCCAGCAGCTGGTTAGAGAGTTTATTATCATCATAATCATAATTAATCTTATTCTTCATAAGAGCAACTCCTCTTATCAGATTGACATCAACCCCGGCTCCCACCCGGCAGTGGAGAAGGACGTAAACTCTAATCTGATGAAATCGTCTTTAAGTATTCTAACATAAGTTACGATATTTTTCAGTAGTTTTACTGATTTTTCTCATCAAAAAAGTACAGCTTCTTCCATAAACAGAATAATATCTTTTCTTGTCAGTCCGGCTGTATTCTCTTATAATAAGATGAAGAAAATGACATCGCAACAGATACCATAACCTTAATACAGATCAGGGAGCGAACAAGCATTATGAGCACAAACACTATGAACAACAGCCTATTGTCACAGACAGAACCTGATAACATCATCAGCATGGACATCTCTTCCATGAAGAATCTGCAGATAGGATATCAGGCTGAAACCATCTACCTGAAGGCTTCCGAGGACAACTGCCTGGTGATCAGGGAATACATCAACGGTCTTTCAGGGACAGAATACTATGCCAAGATCTCGGCAAACCGATTTAAAACGACGATCCGCTACGGACGAAGGGAAGAAGTTAACAGGAAGACATACGCAGAAGTATTTCTTCCAAAAAGCTGGCACGGAGAGCTCAATCTTTCCAGTCTCTACGGCAACATCCTTACTGAGGAAGACTGGGTATTGGAGAGGCTCGATATCCAGGCCAATGAAGGAGCCGTATCCCTGAAAACGATCCAGGCTCCCCGGATCCGCATCTCCACGGCAACCAGTCCTGTACAGGTGGAGAAGGCTGTCGGATTCCTCGATGTACACACAGTTTCAGGCCCTATTCACATTGACTCCATAGCCGGAGGCGCCAAGCTTGCCACCTCCAACGCCCCGATCGTTGCTTCTTTTGAAAGCCTGAATAATATCATCGAGTGCACCACCTTAAACGGAATAACCAGTCTGGTTTTACCGAAAGAGTCCGGCATCAAAGTGGACGGCGTCAGCAAAAGAGGCCGGATCAGCAGCGAAATCGAAGGACTGGAGATAAAAATCAAACCCGGCAATGTCTCCTGCGTCACCGGGATCATCGGTGAAGAACCCTGGCAGAATGTCAGGCTCTCCTCCATCAATGGAGATATCTACCTCAGATAGAGTCTGCTTCCTTCCCATGAAGGAGCCATGAGCATGATGCATGAAGAGGGGCTGCCCGCATCCCCAAGGTATCTTAAAACCTTGTGGATACTGGCAGCCCCTCTTTTTACAATGATTAACCGGCAGATATTCCTGATATTACAAAAGATGTGCCCTGAGCTCCTCTCCTGACAGAGGACTGAGATACGCCGGCGCAATATCAAATACCGTCTTGCAGCCCTTTGTTCCTTCCACATACAGCCTGTTCACGGCCCTTGCATAAGCCAGAAGGACAGAGGCTGTAAACTCCGGATTGGAATCCAGCTTCAGAGAATACTCGATGACATGCTTATGCTCTTTATTCAGGCCGGTCACGCCGGTTCTGAAAACAAAGCCGCCATGGGGAATCCCGCTGTGGTTTTTCTTCAATTCCTCTTCTGTGATAAAGTGGACTGTGGTGTCATAATCTGCAAAATAATTGGGCATATTCTTGATGGTTTCTTCGATCTTTGCAAGATCCGCGCCTTCTTCAGGGACGACAAAACACTCTCTTGTGTGCTTCTGTCTGGTTGTGAGGTCGGGGTTAGCCCCGCTTCTGACTTCCTCCAGGGCGGTCTCCACAGGAATAGTATACTGCTTGCCGTCTTTAACGCCCTCGACCCGGCGGATTGCGTCAGAATGTCCCTGGCTGACACCTTTTCCCCAGAAAGTATAGTCATTTCCCTCAGGAAGAACAGCATTGGCATAGAGCCGGTTCAATGAGAACATGCCCGGGTCCCATCCGCAGGAGATCAGTGCCACATGGCCGTTCTCCTTTGCCGCTGCGTCTACTTTGGCAAAATGCTGTGGAATATTGGCGTGGGTATCAAAGCTGTCAATGACATTAAAATACTTCACATATTCCGGAGTCTGGACCGGGAGATCAGTAGCGCTTCCGCCGCAGATGACCAGCACATCGATCTCATCCTTCATTTCCTTTGCCTTGTCGACATGATAAACCGGAACACCTTCCGAAGCCAGCTTCACCTGAGCCGGATCCCTTCTGGTAAATACGGCTGCAAGCTCCATGTCCTTATTCTGGCGGATTCCGGCTTCAATGCCTCGTCCCAGATTCCCATACCCTAAAATACCAACTCTCATCTTTTAATAACTATCCTTTCTAGCAAGGACACCCACGTGCCCTGCGCATGCACACAGATTCAATCTGATGATTACAGATTCCTAAAGCGGCTTAAGAAGTCTTTCGTTTTCTCCTTCTGCGGATTCCCGAATACTTCCTCACTGCTTCCTTCTTCTTCTATCACGCCGTCCGCCATGAATACAACATGGCTGGAAACATCTCTGGCAAAAGCCATCTCGTGTGTGACAATGAGCATGGTCATCCCTTCCTCTGCAAGGGTGGTCATGACATTCAGCACTTCTCCCACCATCTGGGGATCCAGAGCTGAGGTAGGCTCATCAAAGAGCAGAATCTCCGGCTCCATGGCCAGCGCCCGCGCAATAGCAACCCTCTGCTGCTGACCGCCGGAAAGCTGTCTTGGCTTGGCGTTGATAAACTGCTCCATGTCTACCTTATGAAGGAAAGTCATGGCCAGTTCTCTGGCCTCCTCTTTCTTCTTCTTCTTGACCTTTATGGGACCGACCATACAATTATCAAGAACCGTCAGATTATGGAAAAGATTAAAATTCTGAAAGACCATCCCCACTTTTTCCCGGTAGGCATAGATATTCATCTTTGCATCTGTGATATCCTTGCCATGGTAAAGAATACTGCCGCTGGTCGGTGTCTCAAGAAGATTGATGCAGCGAAGCAGGGTGGACTTGCCGGAGCCGGAGGCTCCGATGATCGAGATGACATCTCCCTGATCAACACTAAAATGAATATCCTTTAAAACTTCATGACTTCCGAAGCTCTTTACGAGATGGGTTATCTCTAAAATGCGTTCCTTTTCACTCATCTTACAGCACTCCTTCCCGCACTGTGCATCTGATTGCCGATATCCATCTTGTCCACCAGCTCATAGTTGTCATTGCCATCCAGGTAGCGCTCCCACAGATTGAGCAGCTTGGAGGCAATCAGTGTCATGGTCAGATAGATAGCCATGACAATGGTGGCCGACTCGAAATATGTATAGTAGGCGCCTGCCACACTCTTATGCACGAAGAACAGATCCACGATACTGATAATGGAAAGGACTGATGTATCTTTTATATTGATAATGAAATTATTACCAATCTGCGGAATAATATTCCGGAATGCCTGTGGCAGAATGACATTGACCATGGCCTGAAAATGGGTCATACCAATAGCCTTGGCTCCCTCCATCTGGCCGGGGTCAACGGAGATGATTCCGCCTCTGACAGACTCTGCCATATAGGCACCGGTGTTGATGGATACAACAAGAAAAGCAGACTGCCACATACCCAGATGGATGTCAAAGACCTGTGCCGCACCATAGTAGATGAATACGGCCTGCACGATCATAGGCGTTCCCCGGAATAACTCCACATAGGCCTTTAAAAGAATCTTAGACAGCTGAATCAGAAGACGCTTCACCTTGCTGTCTCTTTTTGGATCCAGTGGAATAGTCTGGACGATTCCCACGGCAAAGCCGATCAGGCAGCCGATGAAGGTGGAAACCAGGGCGATGACCAGAGTCGTTCCCGCACCTTTAAGGTAGGATGATCCGTATTGCTGTAAAAGAAATATAATTCTCTGCCAGAAGCTCATTTCTGATATAGATGCCATTAATAATTATCCCTTCTTAGTTCCCGCAACTCACTGCTGCAAACAGTGAAGAACTCTGTGTCCCTGTTTAACAGGTTCGCCCTGATAAAAGGGCGAACCTGACATGGTGCTTATTGTGCTAAAGGCTGTACCTTGGTAGCCTCATCCATCATCGCATTGAAATCATCTTCTGTCATCTTGGTTAAAACAGAGTTGATCTCATCAACGAGCTTCTTATTCCCTTTCCTGACGGAGATACCAATGTTGATCTCTTCCTCGGAAACCTGGAAATTATCATCCGTATTATTAAAATCAAGGATCTTAAAGTCCGGATTGGTGACCAGGGCACCCTGGGCTGTCGGCATATCCGTTACAACAAGATCAACCTCGCCGCTCTTTAAAGAATTGATCATAGCCGTGGCATCTTCCTTGCCTGCAAGGATGTTTTCTTTCGGCGTGTCAATCTGGGGAAGGCAGACATCATACCAGACAGTTGAAAGCTGTGATGTACATGTGGCATCTTTCAGATCAGCCAGTCCCTTAGCATCCGCATACTTGCCGTCACTCTTTACCAGTGTGACGATGGAAGCATAGTAATAAGGCTCTGTAAAATCAACCATTTCCTTTCTTTCTGAGGTAATGGACTGACCGGCGATAACACAGTCGATGGTGCCGGACTGAACAGCAGGAATCAGAGAATTCCAGTCAGACTTGATGATCTCAAGATCATAACCCAGCTCAGCAGCAATCTTCTTGGCCATCATGACATCGTAACCATAGGCAAAATCTGAACTGTCCTTGATCTGCACAGCGCCGTTGGCATCGTTCGGCTGGGTCCAGTTATAGGGTGCATAACTACACTCCATGGCAACCTTCAGTGTCTTGCCATCAGCTGTACCCTGAACGCCCTCTTCTGAGGAATTCTCAGCAGAACCTGATGCGCCGCCGCAGGCAGCCAGAGCCAGTACCATAACTGCAGCCATGAACATACAAACTAATTTCTTTTTCATTAATAAATCTCCTCTCTAAAAAAATATTCAGTCAGAACCCGAACCGGGGTTCCCTGTGCCCGAAGGCAATGTCCAATAGCTATCATATCACAAAATAGAATAGAACACTACAAAAAAATGAATGATTTATACATATTTCATGCAGAAAGGACAAGAAAACCCCGGCAGGATCTGCCTGAATACTTATTTCAGAGTAGCGTATCGGGATGATACCCACAATGATTTTTTGTTATAGGAGACTTTATACCACTTGACACCCCGGTCATCCTTCCTGGTTTTGTTGAGATATTTCAGGGCCGTTCCTTCATCTACAGATGTGTAGGCGCTGTAATCCGTGCCCGGTCCCTTTCTCAGATAAACCTGGCCTCGGGTATAGACAGTTTTAGAGGTCCTGGAATTTTTACGCTTAGAATATCTGGAAGATACCCACAGGCCTTTTCCATAGAAGGAAACCTTATACCATTTCACACCACGGTTGTCCTTCCTGGTCTTTCCCAGGTATTTCATGGAAGATCCTTCCTGGACGGCAACTACTGCCTTGTACTTCATTCCGGGGCCCTTGCGCAGGTTTACCTCACCAGTGGTGACAACACGTTTCTTTGCTGAGGTAGTTGGTTTTGCTACCAGAGAGGCACACCTGGATGAAATCCACAATTCATTGTCTTCGTAGGAAACCTTATACCAGTCAACCCCGCGGTTGTCGGACTCTTTTTTGCCCAGATAGGTCATGGCAGTGCCGTCCTTGACAGTATCGACGATCTTATACTTCAATCCCGGCCCCGTCCTGAGGTTTGCGTTCATATTCGCGTAAACCTTGCTCGCTGCCTGACTGGAAACAGCGAATGACATCAAAAGAATAAACATGAGTAAAAGTGTATAACGTTTTTTCATCTTCTTCATCTCCTTTCAAAAAACAGTACCATCTGAAAAGACCCGGAAGGCTTAAAGCCTGCCGGGTCAGAGTATTATTGTTCGATATCTGCGTTCATGAAGTACCAGTAACCATAAGCAGAATGCCAGATACCTTTGACATTTGGCTTCTCAAGCCAGAAGTCATTGTAGTATGCCAGCGGGATACATGCTGCTTCTTCCATCATCACATCTTCTGCCTTGTGAAGAGCTGCGGAACGAGCTGCAGGATCTACTGTCGCTCTGGACTCATCCATAGCCTTATCAAACTCTTCATTCTCAAACTTGCCATCATTGTTACCATTGCTGGAATAGAAGATATCAAGCTGGTTGGACGGATCATTATAGTCTGCTGCCCATCCATTACGGGCTGCCTCGTACTGACCATTCCGGCGTAAAGGTGTGAAGGATGCCCACTCAACGATCTTAACTTCCATGTTGATACCGAGCTCTCCCCATGCCTGCTGCAGGTACTCAGCAACCGGTTTATGATAAGCGGAATCATTCGTGTTATACTCAAACTTCGGGAAGCCCTTTCCGTCAGGATATCCTGCTTCTGCAAGAAGCTTCTTAGCTTCTGCAACATTGGCTTCATGGTTATCTACATCGATGTAGGGTTTTCCGCCATTGGCGTTATCCATAAACTGGCTTCCGTCTGTATCCACCCAGCCGGGTCCGATAAAGTTAGGAGCTGCCGTGTAAGTGCCCTGCATGATGGTCTCGGCAACATACTTACGGTCAACAGCCAGACTTAATGCCTTACGGACTCTGGGATCCTTGAAGAGATCTTTCTCGCAGTTGAGATTCAGGTAGTAGGTTCCCATAAGGGTGTCTACATGGTATTCAGGATTACCCTGAAGAGATGGAATCTCCTCAGTCGGGACATCCTTGATAAAGGATACTTCATCTGTCTGATAAGCGCTGTATGCCGCATTGGAATCCTCGATCAGGGCAAATGTCAGCTTGTCAAGTTTGATAGCGTCAGCATTC
>CADBNQ010000041.1 GCA_902796045.1 uncultured Lachnospiraceae bacterium
AAGATCATACAGGTTTCGGGACCTGTAATAGATGTAGAGTTTCAGCCCGGACAGCTTCCCCGTATCCGGGAGGCCCTGACTGTTGAGGTGGAGGGAAAGAAGAGGACCATGGAAGTGTCCCAGCACCTTGGTCATTCACAGGCCAGATGTGTTATTCTCTCCCAGAGCGATGGCCTTTGCAGGGGTATGGAGGTGACAGCCACCGGAAGCGGCATCAAGGTGCCGGTAGGTGAAGTGACCATAGGAAGGATGTTTAACGTCCTGGGTGAGCCCATAGATGGGAGAGGGCCGGTTCCGGACGACACACCCAGGTTTGATATTCACCGTCCGGCCCCATCCTTTGCAGACCAGAGTGTGGAAGTCGAGATTCTGGAAACGGGGATTAAGGTGATCGACCTTCTGGAGCCCTATGCAAGGGGCGGAAAGATCGGTCTTTTCGGAGGGGCCGGTGTAGGCAAGACCGTACTGATCCAGGAGCTTATTCACAATGTTGCCATGGAACATAACGGCTATTCCATCTTTACCGGTGTCGGCGAGCGAAGTCGTGAGGGCAATGATCTCTGGAACGAGATGCTTGAGAGCGGGACCATTGATAAAACTGCCATGGTTTTCGGACAGATGAATGAGTCTCCCGGCGTGAGGATGCGGGTGGGACTGACAGGACTGACCATGGCTGAGTACTTCAGAGATGTGGAACACAGGAATGTTCTTTTGTTCATAGACAATATCTTCCGATTTGTCCAGGCAGGTTCGGAGGTGTCCACCCTGCTCGGGCATATGCCGTCAGCGGTCGGCTACCAGCCCACCCTGGCCCAGGAGATGGGAACGCTCCAGGAAAGGATTACCTCCACAAAGGAGGGATCTGTAACATCCGTGCAGGCCGTGTATGTGCCGGCCGATGACCTGACTGACCCGGCGCCTGCCACGACATTTACCCACCTTGACGCGACCACCGTCCTGTCAAGACAGATCGCGGAGCAGGGGATCTATCCTGCGGTGGACCCTCTCAACTCTACTTCCAGGATCCTGGATGCCGAGATTGTCGGGGAGGAACACTACCGCACAGCCAGAGATGTCCAGGCCTGCCTGCAGAAATACAACGAGCTGCAGGATATCATCGCGATCCTGGGGATCGAAGAACTGTCCGACGAGGACCAGAGTATAGTAGCCAGAGCCCGTAAGATCATACGGTTCCTGGCCCAGCCCATGTTTGTTGCCGAGAAATTTACCGGCATGGAGGGAAAATACGTACCGGTGAAAGAAACCATCCGCGGATTCAGAGGGATCCTTGACGGCGAGTATGACCATCTGCCGGAAGAGGCTTTCTACAACGTAGGCACCATCGATGAAGCCGTCAGCAAGGCAGAGACCCTGTAGACTCTGAGATTAAAAGGTGACGAAAGGAAGGGTGATCCTGTGAATACATTTTCTCTGAGAATCTATGATCCGGATGAAACCTTTATCAGCGGCCAGGCCGAGATGGTCGTCATTCCCACGGTGGACGGCGAATACGGCGTGATGGCCGGACATGAGAATATGGTCTTCTCTGTCGTTCCCGGCAAGCTCCGCTACCGGATGGCAGGAGAGGAGACCAGGATAGCTTTTGTTGCCTCAGGTATGATGCGGGTGGAGGATAATGACGTGCTGATCCTGACAGAGGCCGCTGAACATCCTGAGGAAATAGATTTCGAGCGGGCAAGAAGAAAAGAGGAAGAGGCCAGAGAGGCCATCCTCCAGAAACGCAGTATCAAAGAATACTATCTGGCCCAGGCGACCCTGATCCGGTCCATCAACCGGATGCGGGTCAAGAAAGATTTCAGTCAATAAATCCCCATGTCAGGCTTCCCGGCCCGGAGGCCGGACTGATACAAAAAAGGATCTTCGGAGTATGTTCCGTGAGATCCTTTTTTTGTGGAACAGCTTTTAAAAGTCTTGTCAGGACGGGTGCGGCTGGAGTATGCTATAAAAAACTGGGAGAAGGAAGGGTGCCATGAAGGAATACTTCGAGAGGATCCGCAAGATGGATCCACAGGACAATTATGTGGAGTTAAAAGTAATCTCCGGAAGCGCTGCCGGGGATAAGGCTTTATATGTAAACGGTCAGAGAATTTATGCGGAAAGGGATTTCTTTCCCCTGACCACAGCCTCTTTTGACCTTTCGGGAACCGGGATCCTGGAAATGGGAGACCGGCTGTTTTACCACGAGCGCCTGTGCGGAAAGAAGAAGCTGGTGGTCTGCGGGGCAGGTCATGTCGGCCTGGCCGTGGCCAGACTGGGCAGGTTTCTGGAGTATGCCGTGACGGTGATTGAGGACCGGGAAGAATTTGCCGCAAAGGCGAAAGAATGCGGGGCAGATCATGTCATGGTCTGCAGCTCTTTTGCCAGGGGTCTGGAAGAGGTCAGAGGGGATGGGGATACCAGCTTTGTGGTTGTCACCAGGGGTCACTGCGATGATCTGGAAAGTATGAAGGTGATCCTCAGAAAGGATCATGCCTACGCGGGACTTATGGGGAGCAGGAAAAAGGTTGAAATGCTGGAAAAGAATCTGGGAGAGGAAGGGTTTTCCCGGGAGGCCCTGGAACAGGTTCACATGCCCATCGGACTGAAAATCGGCGCACAGACACCAGAGGAGATTGCCGTCTCCATCATGGGTGAGATCATAGAGGTGAACCGCAAAAGGAAACGGGGATACGGCTATCCGGAAGAGATTCTGGAAGCCCTGTGCAGAGCTGACCGCCCTGCTGTGCTGGCTACGGTCATCAGAAAGGCCGGCTCGGGACCAAGGGAACCGGGCGCCAAGATGCTGGTCTATGGAGACGGGCGGTTTATCGGAACAGTGGGCGGCGGCATGGTGGAGGCAAGGACGATCAGGACTGCCGGAGAGATGCTTCACAGAAAGGATCCCGACCGGGCACCGGCCCGGGTGATCAGCGTAGCGCTGAATGCCGGGACCATGGAAGACGGAAAAGGCATCTGCGGAGGCAGGATCGATGTGCTGCTGGAGGTGGTGGAGGCATGATATATCTGGATAATGCAGCCACCAGCATGAGAAAGCCGGAGGAAGTGATCAGGGCAGTGACCGATGCCCTGCAGACCATGGGCAACGCCGGCAGGGGAGCCCATCAGGCTTCCATGACAGCAGCCAGAGGAATCTTCGGAGTCAGGCAGCAGCTGGCGGACTTCTTTCATGCCGGGGATGCTTCCCGCATATCCTTTACGGCCAATTCCACAGAGAGCCTGAATATCGCTGTCAAAGGGCTCCTTCTCCCGGGAGACCACGTGATCACCACTGTTCTTGAACATAACTCTGTGCTTCGTCCCCTCTATGAGATGCAGGAGAGGGGCGTGGATATTACCTGTCTGGACTGTGATGAGACAGGGATGGTCTATGCGGAGGATTTTGAGAAGGCTGTCAGGGATAATACCAGAGCGATCATCTGCACCCACGGGTCTAACCTGACCGGCAACCTCCTGGATGCGGAGGAAATCGGTGCCGTGGCAGACAGGCATGGCCTCCTCTTTATCCTTGATGCTTCCCAGACAGCCGGCATCTTTGATATAGATGTGGAGAAGATGAAGGTGGATGTTCTGTGTTTTACCGGCCATAAAGGACTGCTGGGCCCGCAGGGGACCGGGGGGATCTATGTCAGAGAAGGACTCAGGATCAGACCCTTAAAAAGCGGAGGCAGCGGGATCCGGACTTTTGACCGGGCACATCCGGACCAGATGCCAGAGGCCCTGGAGGCAGGCACCCTGAACGGACCCGGGATCTGCGGACTGGGCGCGGCCCTCAGCTATATAGAAAGGGTGGGGACTCACCAGATCCTCCGGCAGGAGGAAACCCTGATGCGGGCATTTTACCGGGAGATAAAGGATATTCCCGGAATTCGGATCTACGGCAATTTCCGACAGCCTCACCGCTGCCCGATTGTCACCTTTAATATCGGGGAGGAGGATTCTGCCCTGGTGGCCGGCCGGCTGTACGATGAGTATGACATCTGTGTCCGGGCAGGCGGCCACTGTGCCCCTCTGATGCACCAGGCCCTTGGGACCCGGAGCCAGGGGGCGGTCAGGACGAGTTTTTCTCATTATAATACCATGGATGAAGTTATGGAGGCAGCTGCCGCTGTCAGAGAGGAGAGCAGGTTATATGGAAGATAAAATCGTATTCTGCACCGGGGGAGGCTGCACTGCCAAACTGGGTCCGGGTGTCTTGAGCAGAGTGCTGGAGAAACTTCCGAAGGGACCGCCGGATGAGAATCTGCTGGTAGGATATGACAGTAAAGATGATGCGGCTGTCTACCGGATCTCTGAGGATACGGCCATCGTTCAGACGCTGGATTTCTTTCCGCCTATGGTCGATGACCCCTTCACCTTCGGACAGATTGCCGCTGCCAATGCCCTGAGTGATATCTTCGCCATGGGAGGAGAAGTGCTGACTGCCCTGAATATCGTATGCTTCCCGGAATCCATGGATTTGAATGTGCTGGGAGAAATCATGCGGGGAGGTGCGCAGAAGGTTATGGAAGCAGGCGGGATCCTGGCAGGCGGACATTCTATTGCAGATGCCGGCGTGAAGTACGGATTGTCGGTGACAGGACGGGTGGACCCCGCGAGGATCTACAGGAACAATCAGCCCCGGCCCGGTGATCAGCTGATCCTCACCAAAAAGCTGGGCGTGGGGATCGTATGCGCTGCCAACCGCGTGGGCGAAGCCTCTGCCGAGGCCATGGACGAGGCCATTAATTCCATGACAGCCCTGAATAAAACTGCTGCCCGCATCAGCAGCAATTATCCTGTACATGCCTGTACAGATGTGACAGGGTTTGGTTTCCTCGGTCACCTCCATGAGATGATGGACGGGCGGCTGTCCTGTCTGATCCGGTCCGGGGATATACCTGTGATCAGGGAAGCCGTATCTTACGCAGAGGAGTTTCTCCTGACCGGAGCAGGACAGAAAAACCGCAACCATGTACAGTCCTGTGTGCGGTTCGAAGGGATCAGCTTCGCCATGGAAGAGATCCTCTTTGACCCGCAGACTTCGGGAGGGCTGCTGATGGCGGTGCCTTCCGGGGAAGGACATGAGGCGGAGAAACTGCTGAAAGATTTAAGACATGCCGGCCTGCCTGCCGCCATAGTGGGAGAGGTCTGTCCGGCCCGGGATGCAGAGATTTACGTAAGCTGATATCATAAGATAAACAGACGATGAGGATGGAAGGAGAAAAATATCATGATAAAAGTGAACGCCCTGGGTGATGCCTGCCCGATTCCTGTAGTTAAGACGAAAAATGCGATCAAAGAGTTGAAGGGTCCTGGTCTGGTGGAGACCCTGGTAGATAATGAGATCGCTGTGCAGAACCTGACAAAGATGGCGGACCAGAAGGGATACACTGTGAAGTCGGAGAAGATCTCTGAGGGACAGTACCGTGTTCTGATGGAGATCGGGAAAGAAGAGGCCGCCGGTGATGAGGCGGCGGAACCGGACTCTGCAGTGATGGATTCTGTAATGACGGATGCTGCTGTCAGGAACGGCACGGTGGTTGTGATCTCTTCCGACAAGATGGGACGGGGAGATGATGAGCTTGGCAGGGCTTTGATGAAAGGTTTTATATTTGCCCTTTCCCAGCAGGACCAGCTTCCATCCACCATCCTCTTCTATAACGGCGGTGCCAGAATGACCACCAGGGATTCTGTGGTACTCCAGGACCTTTTGTCCATGGAGGAAGAGGGGGTGGAGATCCTGACCTGCGGGACCTGCCTGAACCATTACGGGCTGACTGACAGCCTGGCAGTGGGGCAGGTGACCAATATGTACACGATTGTCGAAAAAATGACCCTCGCCGGACACATCGTGAAGCCATGACGGAAAATAAAAGAGACCATATCCGTAAAAGGATAAAAAAAGATTATATCATTATAACATTTAAGACAACGACCGCCGCCATGGCCATGGAAAACCGGTGCCTTAAGAAAGGAATTCCGGGCCGCCTTATTCCTCTGCCGGGCGGGATTGCCGCAGGCTGCGGCCTGTGCTTTAGAATGCTGCCCGAAGAGTACGCAAAATGGGAAAAAGAACTGGGGTGCGGGGAGGGCTCCGGCACAGAAGTCTATCATTATGTCATGTAAAAAAGGGGGTCACCCCCCTTTTTTTAAAATCCGTGGCTTCCGCCGCCCCCGCTGGAACCGCCTCCGCCCCCTCCGCCGGAGCTGCCTCCTCCGGAACTGGAGTGAGGATTATAGGACCTCTTTTTCCTGGAAAAGGCAAGGCTTCCTCCGGTAAAGGCACAGGCAGAACCGATGGCGGTGAGAATCTCTTCCTCTGAGGCTGCCCTCTGAGCAGAGATATATCTGGTGATGGCATACAGGATCATGGTGGACAGGATCACTGCCAGCATGGCATTGGTGATGTGACGCATGGGCTGGGCGATCTTGCTGCCGGACAGGAGGGTGTAGATCTCCTGGTATGCCTCCCGGGCACAGTCATAATAGTCACCTTTCTTTGCCATCTTGTAGATGTTATCTGTTATGGTATTGGCGTAGGCTTTGCTGACGACATCATAGACATCACCATCACTGAAGATGATCAGCTGTCTGTTGTTCATGTCGATTAAGAAGATGGTTCCGCTGGCGCCCATGCCAAACAAGGAATGATAGATTTCCTCGGTGGCTTCTTCATAATAACTGCTCTGGATCTGGGTGGTCATAAAAGCGGCATGGCCGTAGTCAGTGACAGGCTTCATATCCTCCAGCAGCTTTTCTTCCTCTTCCTCTGTCAGCAGGTCTTCCTCGTCATTGAAATAGATGAGGTAGTCAGAACCGTCCACCGTATAGGTCCGCTCATCACCTTCCTGGCCGCTGTTTAAGGTGAGTCCTCCTGTGTCAGCAGATACCTCCAGGTGGCCGCAGGGAAGCATGGAGAAAGAAAATCCCAGAAGGAGGATAAGAATAATGGCAGCCATGGTATCCGTTCCCCGGTTGTGCAGTTCCGGAATCGGTCGGGTGATCAGAAGATTGTACTTGCGGATCACGCTGATCAGGGTGACAAAGATGCCGATGTAGGCAATCAGCATACAGACATAATAGATCAGGTCAGACACCGGATGAATGATATTGACGATGCCTGCCAGGATGGCACCCATCTGCGAAGGCAGGATGCCCCGTTCAGGACGGTAGGCAAAGATTGGCGCATCAACATCCGGCAGGGCGATTTCCCAGAAGACGAACACTCCGGCGATCAGGACCAGGTTCAGGGTTGTCCTGTTGAAGAAGGCGCTGATTAGATCGTCAGTATTTATATAGTAGGCACATATGCTGACAAAGGCGAAGATCAGGGAAGCAGCCATCCCAAAATGAATGACCCGGTGGATAACAGGCTTTTTTTCCTTCTTGTCGTTCCTGGCCGCCTT
Source organism: uncultured Lachnospiraceae bacterium (assembly GCA_902796045.1). Classification (GTDB taxonomy): domain Bacteria; phylum Bacillota; class Clostridia; order Lachnospirales; family Lachnospiraceae; genus Anaerobutyricum. The sequence goes on from CADBNQ010000041.1 coordinate 7,407, forward strand.
TGTCTTTTTGGCCATAGCCTTTCCTTTTTTGCTATTCTCTTCAACAGCAGATATTTCAGAGGCTTCGGCCTCTTTTTTTGCTTTTCTGCGTTCTGCTTTCTGCCTGAGGGCTGCCTTCCTCTGGAAACCTCTGTCCAGCTCCCGGTTGTCTTTCTTAACGATCGTGCAGACCTGCTCATAATAGATGATGCCGGAGATCAGGCAAAAAAGTCCGGAAAAGAAGAGGGTGGTGGGGGCGGTAAATGAAAAGACAGCATTCAGGATAAAATAAAGGGGGATGGCACAGATCAAAGAGGCAAATATATATTTGCGCAGGTCGATCGGAATATCCGCAGCCACCTTTCCGGTCTGACCGTTTACTGTCATGTAGGCAACCCTGTCTCTGTCTCTCCATGTGAGGAACCATACCGGCAGCATGGCGCTTACAGGTTCCTTGATCTGGGTAGACAGCTTTTTATTCATGGCTTTTACACTGCCGGAATCAGAGATGGTATACTTCCCTGCTTCCCGGTCTCCCTGAATGGTCCGGATGGTCTCGGTATTGGCGATCACATTGGCCTCGTCCTGGTAGGTATCCGCGGGGACATCTGCCACATCAGCGTAAAAACCGGACAGGTAGGAAGGTACGAAGTCCTTGAGCTGGCCTGGATCATAAGGAGCGATGGCCTCGCTGATGCTGTCATCGAAGGAAGAGGAGGCGTCAAAGAGAATCCCGTCATAATCAGCGTCCACCTTTCCGCTGACATCATAGTACTCCGTCACATCATAATCTCCGGACCGGTATTCATGCTCACTGGTCAGACTGACATCCCCCTTGTGGCTGAAGCCATAGGACCAGTAAGGGATATAGATGCCCCGGAACCGTTCAAGGAAACTGGCATCCTTCAGCTGGCGGGGGGCAAAGACGGCCCCTTTCAGCTTGTTTTTGTATGCTTTGATACAGTCCTCAGAGGTCTTCTGGAAGGGGAGGATCTTCTGGGGTCGTTTCTTCCGTATCAGTTTCTGGTCAAGGACAACGGCAGAGCCGCAGTAGGAGCAGAACTCAGAGACACTCTGGTCTGAACTGATGATCTCTCCTCCGCACTGGGGACAGGAGAACACTGTGACGTCATAGGAATCATCCTCTGCGCTGTCAGGCTTCCCCAGCTCTTTCTCAATCTCATAGCAGTCATAATCACTTTCACAATAAGGACACTTCAAACGTTGGGAGGGTATATCAAACCTGAGATTCCCCCCACAGTTGAGGCAGTTGTACATCCTGGCGAACCTCCTTTATCTAAGGCTTTTGAATATGGGATTAGTGTACTATGAGCAACCCTAAAAGTCAAAAGAAAAACCTTTACGACTTTTACCTCAATTAATTGTTGAATCCACATTAAAAATGATTTACAATAGTGATAAATATCTGATAATAAAAGCAAAAAAGAAGGAGATGACAAATGAAAAAATTCTTAATATGGTTTCTGGCAGTGTCCATGCTCTTTTGTTCCGGGATGAACGGCTATGCCAAAACTACGCCGATCATAGCCGAGACCAAATCCAATCCGCCGGACTGCTACTATCATTATGACGGGCAGATCTGGATCTATTCGACCTCCAGATATAAATCAGAGGTCAAGAAGGCAGTGAAGCTTCTGAACAAAAAGTTTAATGTCTTCCGTATCACCAAAGATAAAAACAAGAGAGATCTCTGGCTTAAGGATGCTCCCACCCCCTTTGCCCCCGGCATGTGCGGGGCTACCAGCCAGTACAGGGGACTGATCCTTCTTTTTAAGCCCAGCATGAAAAAGCTCAGCAAGAAAAGAAAGATTCTGACAGTTGCCCATGAGCTTTGTCACGCTGCGGGTCTTGACCATGCGAATTCGAGATCCAGCCTGATGTATCCCTATATCGATAAAACCAGGGCGAAGAACGTCTCTTCAGCAGATATTAAAGCCCTGAAGAAGGCAAAAAGCAGAGCTGACTCCAGGAATCTGACCAGGCTGACTTTCCTGAATCTCATCCTTGGCCTGGAGAGTAAACAGATTCGTGTGGCAATGAACTATGAGAATAACCGGGGGAAGGGCTGGATCCTTGCCTTCAAGGAAAGGGGCATGGTCTACAGCTCAACCAATCCCGGAGCAGTGAGCGTCACACAGAACGGTATTATCACAGTGACCGGGATCGGAACGGCAGATATCATAGCAAGCAAAGGAAATGTCAGACATGTATTCAGGTTCAGGGTCTACTGACAGGCTGCTTAGGTCAGGCCGGGTCTGCGGCAGCCTTTGACAGTTAATATACGGATAAAAGCCTCGAGATCT
>CADBNQ010000042.1 GCA_902796045.1 uncultured Lachnospiraceae bacterium
AAAGATACTGACGCCAATCGTAACTGAGCGATCAAAAGAATAAAACAGGAGGTAACATTATGTCTAAGAACACGATCCCTTACAAAATCTATCTTGAAGAAAACGAGATGCCAAAGGCATGGTATAATCTGCGGGCAGATATGAAGAACAAACCGGCTCCTCTCTTAAACCCGGGAACAGGATTGCCTTTAACTGCTGAAGAACTGGAGGCTGTCTTCTGCAAGGAGCTTGTCGCCCAGGAACTGGACAATGATACACCCCTGATCGACATTCCTCTTGAAATCCGTGATTTTTATAAAATGTACCGGCCTTCACCACTGGTCAGGGCCTACTGTCTTGAAGAAAAATTAAAGACCCCAGCTAAGATTTACTACAAGTTTGAGGGCAATAACACCAGCGGAAGCCACAAGCTGAATTCTGCGATCGCCCAGGCCTACTATGCAAAAGGCCAGGGTCTCAAAGGCGTGACCACAGAGACCGGTGCCGGCCAGTGGGGAACTGCCCTGTCTATGGCCTGCTCCTACCTGGACCTGGACTGCAAAGTGTATATGGTTAAGGTGTCCTACGAGCAAAAGCCTTTCCGCCGTGAGGTCATGAGGACCTACGGTGCCTCTGTCGTCCCCTCTCCTTCTGAGACGACCCAGGTCGGCAGACAGATCCTTGAGCGTCACCCAGGAACCACCGGCAGTCTTGGCTGTGCCATCTCGGAGGCAGTTGAGGCAGCTGCTTCTGAACCCGGATACCGCTATGTGCTGGGCAGTGTTTTAAACCAGGTACTTCTGCATCAGTCTGTCATCGGGCTTGAAGCCAAGGCTGCTATGGATAAATATGGCATTAAACCTGATATGATCATCGGATGTGCAGGCGGTGGATCCAACCTGGGCGGCCTGATCGCACCTTTTATGGGCGAGAAGCTCAGAGGGGAGGCTGATTACCAGATCGTTGCCGTAGAGCCCGCTTCCTGCCCAAGCTTCACCAGGGGAACCTATGCCTATGACTTCTGTGACACAGGCCACATCTGTCCACTGGCAAAGATGTACACCCTGGGCAGTGATTTTATCCCCAGCGCCAACCATGCAGGCGGTCTTCGCTTCCATGGCATGAGCAGCATCCTGTCCCAGCTCTACCATGATGGTTATATGGAGGCCGTCAGCGTTGAACAGAATTCTGTTTTTGAAGCAGCTGAACAGTTCGCCAGAGTGGAAGGCATCCTTCCTGCACCGGAGAGTGCCCACGCTATCAGAGCAGCCATAGATGAAGCCATCAGATGTAAGGAAACGGGGGAAGAAAAGACCATTCTGTTCGGGCTGACCGGAACCGGCTATTTTGACCTGGTTGCCTATGAGAAGTTCCACAATGGAGAAATGTCCGATGAGATACCGGATGATGAAATGATCGCCAGGTCAGTCGCCAAACTTCCTAAAGTAGAATAAATGTCCCTCAATCCTGAAGGATAAGCGCACAAAAAAACCGGAGATCCTCCGGACTGCATCACAGGGTATCAACCATGGTAACAGTCCGGCCGGGTCTCCGGTTCCTCGTTCAAAGACACTGTTATTATAAATAAAGTTTTAAAAACTACAGCTTTAGATGTATATTCTTCTGTAGATTATTCTGCGGCGGATCCGCCATTTGATGACCTTTATGAAACGGAAGCTGCCCGTTCCGACCAGACCCTCTGCATGTGCACCTCCGACCTTGGGGACAATCTTAACAAAATAGGTCCAGCCCCAGGTAAACTTGCCACCTCTGTACCGTCCTATGGTGGCACTCTTTCCTGGTTTTAAGGTCTTGACCTTCTTGGCTCCGAAGAAATTCGGATAAGGTGCTACATAAACTGAATAGGACTTAACCCCCTTGATCTTAGGCACTGAAACTTTGACAGTCCTGTTCTTCTTGCTCTTGATCTTCAGTTTATATCTCTTGCCATTGATGGTGGTGAAGGGCCTAAAGCCTGACCAGCCGGATACAGGAGCCCCTGCCCATGTGAGCATCCTGGATCTGTAATAGTAGACACCGTTCTTCGAGGTCTTCCCGTAGAAGGTGGCATACTGGTTGCAGGTGGTTCTGGCTATGGGTTTCTTCCACCTGTTATAGAGGATGACTTCATATCCATATCCGTAATTATAAGGAAATGTGATCTGGACATCCTTCCTGCTGCCACTGATATAGTTCACATAGCTGGAATAAGCAGAAACATCTGTCTTAAACATAAATCCAAACAGCATGCACAAAGTCAGCATGGTCAGCAGTCTCATGGCCACTCTTTTTCTTGTCTTCATACTCTCCTCCCCCTTTCTTGTGGTAAAAATATAATAACAGTGACATATCTTGTGGTTATATAATATAATGAATTGCCATGAAATACAAGTCAGTTTAAGGTCAGCATACAAAAAAAGAAGAGAAATATTGACCTGCCATCCTGTCTAAATTACAATATTGATAAACAGCAGGGTATTTTTACAGTATTTAAGGAAAAGGGGGGTCTGAATGATCGCTGATATACGTCATTGTTCTATCTGTATGCTGAATTCCATGATCATGGAAATGGAACTGTTCGGGGCATCCGAAGCACTTCAGAAAAAGGAGTTTGCCGCATTCCTGAAGAAATTATCAGAAGCAGAGCCTGATACGCCTGTCGCCATCCAGGACAGCTACATCAGACGGCTCCACGATTTGGTAGGCTATGATTTCTACCGGGAGCAGAGGGAAAAGGATGACAGGGAGATGATGAAACTGAAGGAGCATGTGAATAAGCTGACTGAAGAAGCTGCCGACCCTTTTATGACAGCCCTGAAGTTTGCCATATTCGGCAATCTGATCGATCCTGCCGGCCAGTCAGACAAGTCGGCGGAGGATGTCCTCCGGGAGGCTGTGAGCATCCCTCTGGCCATAGATGATTCCGCCATTTTCAAGGAGAAGCTGAAGACTGCTTCCAGGATTTTCTACATAACAGATAACGCAGGAGAAGTGGCCATGGACTGCCTCTTCATAGAGTACATGAAAAAGAATATTCTTTCTGCTGACTGTTCCCTTTCTGTGGGAGTAAGAGGAGCGCAGGTGCACAATGACGCCAGAGAAAGCGACGCCTTTCTGGTAGGCCTTGATCAGCACTGTTCCATTGTCAGTCCGGAAAACACCTATGCCGGCGCCCTGATCGAAGAGAGCTCCCCCGCCTACCAGGAGGCCTACCACAAGGCAGACCTGGTGATATCCAAAGGTATGGGGAATTTTGAGACACTGGAGGAAAGAAATGACAAGGTCATCTGCTTTCTGCTGGTGGCAAAATGCATCCCGATCTCCTCCTATCTGGGAATAGACAGAGGAAGACCGGTCTGCAGGATGCAGATTCCGACCATTTCTGTCAGTATTTAAAAATGGGCGAATCGTAACTGCAGACGCCTTTTTCGCTGTAAACAGACCCATCGGGGTAAAGCAGGGGCTGCCGAAGACATTCCCGGCAGCCCCTGCTTATCGCGACAACCCCTTTTTTTATTGCAATCCCAATGTGTCCGAATAGATGATGCTTACCCCGGCCTGCCTCAGCTCTTTTGCCTTTTGGCTGGAGTTTATAGTGTGCACTGCCACGTCTATCTTATTGTTCCTGAACAGTTTGATCAGCCAGGGCTGTGCGTTTCTGACTGGAATAGCCACAACTTTGATATTGTGGATCTTGCAGAAACCGGCTACCTTTGCGTATTCTTTTGCCTTGTAATTCTTCAGCCGGTATGTGGTAAAGACCCAGTTCCTGTAATTATAGATCTTTCTGAGCTTATAGTAGTCTTTTCCCTTGTAGATCTGGGGGATGATCATCTCTTTATAAGATGACAGACCGATACTGTCACATAGCTTGTCCAGCTTTTTATAGACCTTCACGGATTCACCGGCTTTGGCATCTACGATCAGGTAGGCATGGTATCTTGAGAGTAGCCTCAGAGCGTAGGCGGCATCCATGGAGAGAAAGCCTCCTTTGGTCCTTCTTTTCAGAAACTGACGTTTTGTAGGTATCTTTTTAAAGCCCATTTCCTTCCAGGAATGGACGCAGACAAGCTGTCCGTCTTTGGTAATCTTAAAGTCCAGCTCAATATTTCTGTTTCCTGCCTTAAGTGCGTTATACAGTGCGTTCTTGGAATTCGTGACGGTATATCCGTTGATGATCCCACCGGCATGGATGAGCGTCCTTCTTGTTCCGAAGGGGATTGACTTTGCACCGGCAGACAGACCGCATGCAAACAGGCCTGACAGAATTAATAAACTGCAGACAGTCAGCTTGCAAAGCTGTTTCTTATATCTCATGATCTGCTTCTCTCCTTAATCTATACTATCCTTGGTCGTTTTAAACAGTGTCCCGACCTTTTCTCCATCAAGGATCCTGTACAGGTTCTCCGGATCCTTTCCACTGGCCAGAACCATGGGAATCCCTTCTTTCATGACAATATCGGCGGCATGAATCTTGGTGACCATTCCACCGGTGCCAAGACGGGTCCCCTCCTCTCCGGCCAGCTGGCAGATCTCAGGGGTGATTTCCTCCACCAGATCTATGATCCTGGCCGTCTTGTCCTTTCTGGGATCCGCTGTATAGAAACCGTCTATATCGCTGAGGATGATCAGGAGATCGGCGCCCACTGTCTTTGCTACAATAGCACCTAAGGTATCATTATCCCCTACGGAGATCTCATCGGTGACGATGGTATCGTTCTCATTGACAACCGGGATCACCCCATACTCCAGAAGCCGGTTGAGAGTATTCTGAAAGTTCTGCCTGCTGATCTCGTTCTCGAAATCCATGCTGGTGATCAGAATCTGGGAAATAATATGGTTATAATTCATGAACTGTTTGTCATAAAAATACATGAGCTCACATTGGCCGATCGCGGCGGCAGCCTGCTTGGATGCCATATCTTCAGGTTTTTCTGACAGATTCAGTTTGCCCACGCCGAGGCCGATAGCCCCGGAAGAGACAAGGATCAGGTCATGCCCCTCATTTTTGATATCACTCAGGACTTTGCACAGTGACTCAACTCTGCGGATATTCAATCGCCCGGTCGTGTGCGTCAGGGTCGAAGTACCCACTTTAACAACTATTTTCATTGGTCTGTAAGCATCTCCTTTTGCTTATTCATTCACGGTAGGAATAAAAAGCATATTCGTAATCTGTATATTTATCATACCAGACCAGACAAAGGTCGTGGTAGTCTGACATTTTCTCTTCGAATCTTTTCTTCCAGCTTCTGCAGTTCTCTTCGTATTCTGACGCAGAGGCAGCCGGCAGATGATCCCTTTCAGAAAGCAGAAGCGACAGAGAGGCCGCGGCTTTTTCCAGGGCTTCTGAAGCCAGCTGCAGCTGCCAGTCTGTATAGGACTGGTCGGTGTTTAGTCTTGCGCTCTGCATCCTTTTTCTGTCCGGCACTGCATGGAGCTCCTGGACGATCCGGGCATTTTCCGCGAGGATAGCGGCCTTTTGGTCTGCCCCTCTCTCCTTTTCCTTACGCAGGGCTTCCAGGTAGTGTTCGTATCCAAAAGGATAGTAGAGAACCTTGTCCTCTTCAAAGATCAGCAGGGATGTAGCGATCTCTTTGATGAAATACCTGTCATGGGAGATAAAAAGCATGGTCCCGCCATACATTTTAAAAGCCGATTCCAGTGTCTCCTTTGCAGGGATATCCATATGATTGGTGGGTTCATCAAGCAGCAGCAGGTTGGGACATGACTGGAGAAGTTCAGCCAGATACAGACGGCTGAGCTCACCTCCGGACAAATCAGAAAGCCTCTTTGCGGCATCCTCTCCAGAAAAAAGGTATCTTCCCAGCACCTTTCTGACGTCCTGCAAAGGCATCAGGGGGAACTTCTTCGAAAAATGCTCCAGAACCCTCTGGTCCGACCCTGTCCGGGCAGACATCTGGTCATAATAGCCCGCAGAAACTCCCTGCCCCTGGAGGCATGTGCCGGAGAGAGGCGGTAAGATCCCGGCCACTGTCTTTAAAAAGGTGGTCTTTCCTGTGCCGTTGGCTCCGATCATGCCGATCTTCTGTCCCCGCCTCAGAGTAAAGGTGATCTCTTTTAAAGGATGGTCATATCCGATCTTCAGCTTATCTGCAGTGATCACCCTTTTGGGTCCGGGTTTTGCCGGAATGACCGGCTCAGTAAATATGGCTGTCTGGTCAGGAAGAGGTTTCTCCACCTTCACCATACGTTCAAGTACTTTCTTCTTGGACCGTGCCATGGAAGCTTTTCTGGGTTTGTGTTTGTATTTATCAATGAGGGCTGTCAGCCTTTGAATCTCCTGCTGCTGATTCTTATAACTTCTTTCCTGCCTGGTCTGCTGCTTCCTTCTTGCTTCACGGTAGCTGCTGTAATTGCCGGCGTATCTGGTGACTTTTCCATCCCTCAGCTCCCACACCACGTCCACGATCCTGTCAAGGAAAAAGCGGTCATGGGAGACCAGCACGAGGGCACCCTGCCAGGCCAGCAGATATTCTTCCAGCCACATGACAGCCTCCAGATCCAGATGATTGGTAGGCTCGTCCAGAAGCAGGATATCCGGTTTCGTAAGGAGGAGTCTGATCAGAGCGATCCTGGTCTGCTCCCCTCCGGAAAAAGTCACCACCTGTCTCGACATGTCAGTCCGGGTAAAACCCAGCCCGGCAAAGATCCTGCCAAATTCCACGGCATAGCTGCCGTATTCTTCAGACCAGGGATCATCGGAAGGACATCCTTCCATCACCAGGGTTTCTACCGTCTGTGCAAGCTCCTCTGCTGTAAAAGCGGACTGGGAAAGCATGCCTATGCTGGTCTTTCTGGCCATCCACAGGCCGCTGTCATGGTGCTTGTCGTCACGGTCCGGGGAGAGCTCTCCGGCCAGCAGCCGCAGCAAGGTCGTCTTACCTGACCCGTTTCTTCCAACCAGGGCTGCTTTCTCCCGGCCTTTTATATAAAAATCGATATGGTCCAGGATGGTTTCCCCTCCCAGAGAAACCGATCCCTTTGTGATCTCATATAACATAGTTCAGCTGCGATGGCATGGCTCCATGCTTCTTTCCAGTATGCCCTTCATATAGGCAATCGCCAGACCATAATTGGTGACAGGTATCCCCTGGTCTGCTGCGCACTTCATCCTGAAACGGACTTCCCTTTCTCCCAGCATACAGCCTCCACAGTGGATCACGAGCCGGAATCCTGACAGGTCTTCCGGAAAGTCCCTTCCGGAGGATGTCACGATCTCGATTTCTTTTCCGGTATGCTGTCTGATCCAGTTGGGAATCTTGACAGTCCCTATATCTTCGCACTGGCGGTGATGTGTGCACCCCTCAGCGATAAGAATCCTGTCACCATCCTCCAGCCGGTCCAGAGTTTTGACACCAGTATAGGCCGCATCCAGGAATCCTTTATATCTTGCCATAAGGATAGAGAAGGAAGTCAGTGCGATCTCCCCGGGCACTTCTTTAGCAACACGTTCAAACACCTGACTGTCTGTGATGACAAGGGCAGGCGGACATGTAAGAACCGAGAGAGCCTGCGATAACTGGTCCTCCCTGACGCAGACGGCCGCAGCATCTGCCTCCAGAATATCTCTGATGACCTGCTGCTGGGGAAGGATCAGCCTCCCCTTCGGTGCAGATTCATCGATGGGTATCACTAAGACCACAGTATCCCCTGGACTGATCAGATCTCTCACCAGAGACCTTGTTTCTTCCTGCGCCTTCCCGAATAAGGCAATCTTTTCTTTCAGCTCCCATATACCACTGCGGTGCAGGGCACTGACAGACATAGCTGCTTCTTTATGCCCGGCTGCCAGGTCCGAGCTGTCCCAAAAGGCAGCCATGTTTTCCTTGATCCTGTCCTCTACCAGGTCTTCTTTATTAAAGACAACCAGCCAGGGAAGCTTCTTCTCCTCAAAGATCCGCAGGAGTTCCTGATCCTGCGGGGTGATTCCTGTCAGGTGATCTGTGACCAGAACCGCGATATCTGTCCTGTTGAGGATCTGCCGCATTTTCCTGACCCGAAGTTCCCCCAGTTCTCCCTCATCATCATATCCAGGTGTATCTATGATCAGCACCGGTCCTATGGGGAGCAGCTCCATGGCCTTGCGGACAGGATCTGTGGTCGTCCCTTTTGTGGGGGAAACCACAGCCAGATCCTGGTCGGTGACGGCATTGACAAGACTGGACTTGCCAACATTGCGCCGGCCGAAAAAACCGATGTGGAGTCTCTCTCCGGATGGAGTATCATTCAGGCTCATAGTCTTCTCTCCTTACCTGCAAGGTCTTTGATAACCTCCCCTGCCATTATCATTCCGCAGACAGGGGGAACAAAAGCGATGCTGCCGGGTACGATCTCTTCACCCTCCCGGTAATCAGGTTTTATCGCTGTCTCCTCAGAATACACAACCTTCAGCTTTCTGATATTTCTTTTCTTCAGTTCGCGTCTCATGACCCGGGCCAGAGGACATACCCTGGTATCGTAGATATCAGAAATCTTCAGGGCCGTCGGATCCAGCTTATTGCCGGCTCCCATGGCGCTGATAATCGGGATGCCTGCCTTTTCGGCCTGAAGGACCAGCTCGATCTTGGCTGTGACCGTATCTACGGCATCAACGATATAGTCCATGTCCCGAAAAGGAAAATCACCGGCATTGTCCGGCAGGAGAAAGAGTCTGTAGGTATTGACCCTGATCTGAGGATTGATATCCAGGGCCCTCTCTTTCATCACATCCACTTTGTAGGAACCGATGGTGCTGTGCAGGGCAATGATCTGTCTGTTCAGGTTGCTGAGACTGACCTGGTCAGGATCCACAAGGTCAAGGGCTCCGATCCCGCTTCTTGCCAGTGCCTCACAACAGGCTCCGCCCACACCGCCGATGCCGAAAACCGCGACCCGGGCGCCGGATAAGCGCCGGAGGGCCTGGTCACCCAGCAGGAGCCCTGTTCTGGAAAATGCCTCCGTCATCTCTTTATCGTATCTCCCTTAAGGTCTCAAATGCCTTGCTCAGCTCACTCTTTACAAGGCGATTCTTCAATTCATACTGAGACCTGTAGAAATCTGTCAGCTCCTTCCTGGGCTGGAAGACATTCTTAAACTTCAGATGCCTGTCGATGGTCTCTTCAATCTCCTTGATGTCTCCCACTGCATAGGCGCCAAAGAGGCAGTTTGTCATGACAGCCCCTGCAGCATTCTCCAGGGTGATGGTGGTACTGCCAAGCATATCGGCTTTCATCTGATTCCACAGGTCATCCCGGCTTCCTCCCTCAGTGATAGAGATACGGCTCAAATCTATACCGGCCTCCCGGTAAAGGTCGGTAATCTCCATATAATCATAGCCGATTGCCTCCAGTACTGCCCGCCAGAGCACATACTGGTCCGTATCCATGGTCATATTGAGGAAGCAGCCGATGGCATCTCTGCTGTCCCCTGTTCCTCCGGTCAGATACGGGAGGAACAGGACGCCATTCGACCCGGCCGGGATCTCTCCAGCCCTGGCGCTTAAGACCTGATAATAGTCTCCGTCTTCTTCCTGTTTGCAGATATTGTCTTTATACCAGCGCAATGCCAGTCCGCCTGTCCGGATATATCCCCAGTAGAAATAAGTTCCGGGCAGTGTCCCGCTGTTAAAGATCAGTCCTGATCCCTTCCGGCTTAATTCCGGGATGATCCCTGTGGTGGATACACAGAACATGGAACAGGTTCCGGCCACATCGACTGCCTGACCCGCTTCACGGTTTCCGCTTCCGATCATGGACTGCATGGTATCTCCCGCACCGCCGCAGACAGGAATCCCCGCAGGAAATCCGGTGCGGGCGGCATTCTCCTCTGTCAGATGACCGATGATATCCCAGGGTTTGACGATGCGGGGCATCATAGTCTCAGGGATACCCAGTATGTCAAGCTGTTCTTTTGACCAGCATTTATCCTCTACCTTATATCCAAGTCCCCAGCCGGACATGGTACCCCAGTCAATAAACATCTGGTCAGCACCAAGGCCTGCCAGATGGCCAAGGACATAGGGGGCATTGTGGATGAACTTCTTACCATTACGACGGAACTCTTCTGAGTTCTTCAGGAACCAGCGGGCAAACATGGCCGGGAACATACAGTTCGCTTCAGGATTACCGGTCTCCCTGCCCCAGATATCCAGATCCCAGCTGTTAACCAGGTCTGCATCCTCAGCTGTCCTGGAATCCAGGTAATTGATATAAGGTGTGATGGCATTGCCCTCAGCATCTACTCCGCAGATACCGCAGATAATGCCGTCTCCCATGATGGAGCGTACATCAGAAGGATCAAGTCCTTTTTCCTTAAGCTGATCTGCACACTCCTTCATCCCCTTTATAGTCAGCTCAAAATATTCATCGCAATCCATGGCCACCCAGCCCGGTTCCGGGTAAGTGAGTGTCGTCGGGGAACTGGAGGAAGCCAGACACTGCATACTCTCATCATACACTGCCACTTTCACACTCTGTGTCCCTGCATCAAAACCAAGATAATAATTAGCCATAAAATTAACCTCCCTGGCCTTTCATCCAAAAAGTACTCGGATGTAATCCTTCATGTAGTCCGGCAGATCCGGCGGTCTCCTGGCAGAAACTATATTGCCGTCCACCACGGAGGCCTGGTCCACCCAGGTTGCTCCTGCATTGGTCATATCGTCTTTGATTCCCGGGGTGCTGGTCACAGTCTTTCCATTCAGGATACCTGCTGAGATCAATACCCAGCCGGCATGGCAGATCTGACCGATCGGCTTTCCTGCCTCATTCATCTCCCTTGTAATCTGTAAGACTTTAGGAAATCTGCGCAGTTTGTCCGGGGCCCAGCCGCCCGGCACAAGCAGCCCGTCATAATCTGCAGAAGAGACATCATTAAAAGAACAGTCTGACTCATAAGGTACACCGTATTTGCCATGATATATGTGATGGGCCTTCTCTCCTGCCACATCAACACGGCATCCTTCTTCTCTGAGCCGGAGGACCGGATAGGTCAGTTCCAGATCTTCAAAGTCATCACCGATCAACGCAAGGATTCTTTTTCCCATAGTATATTCTCCTTTCTCTATTACCTTATATAAATCAGCAGCTATTTTTTTATTCTATCATATCAGGATGTAAAGGTCAAAAGCTATCAGGGATTGAATCCCAAGGCATTGGATTTAAAGAAAAAACTTGTTATTTGTTTAATTTACAAATATTCTTACATGTGCTATAATGAAAATAATAAACGGATATCACTATCTTGACTTTATCCAATTGAAAGGAGCTTTTCCAAAATGAAACCTTACTGTAAACGCTCTGTGACGGCCATATTTGCCATGATCATCACATTGATCGCCGCAAGTCTTCTTCCTTTTTTCACGGAAGCAGAGGCAGCTGTCCTGCCGGAACCGAAAGAATACCGTGCCTTCTGGTTTTCCTATTATAACTATTCGAATTACCGGCAGAAAAACAAGATCAGGAACGAAGAAACCTTCCGGCAGTACTTTAATGATGTAATCACGAAAGGAAAGTCTCTTGGCATGAACACCATCATTGTCCAGGTCAGACCTTTTGGTGATGCCCTGTACAAGTCCGCTTACTACCCATGGTCAGATTTGATCTCCGGAAAGCAGGGGACAGACCCCGGATTTGACCCTCTGGCTGTCATGACCAAAGCAGCCCACGACCAGGGACTGCGGATCGAGGCCTGGATCAACCCCTACCGGGTATCCGGATCGACCAGCTTCAGCC
>CADBNQ010000043.1 GCA_902796045.1 uncultured Lachnospiraceae bacterium
ATCCACCGGTTCTGATTTTTTCGTAGCACTCACTTCTCTTTTGAATGATAATCGAATCATATATTTCATTTCGCTGGACAAGTAATTCAACATAGGGATCTAAACGATCTATCTCAGCATATTTGCTTTCCACAATTTGCTGTAATTCTTCCTGTTTTTTTTGCTGAGCAGCAAGTTTCTTGGCATCTTCATCAATACTGTGTTCAATCTTTTCTATACTTTTTTTTCTCTTATCAACTTCATCATTATCTGTGCTATCTTTTACATCATTCTCACCTTTTGCTTCATCAGTGATCTGTGACTCATCAGTTCCCAAAGGATCATTTTTCTCTACAGTAACATCTTCACCTGGGGTTTCATCTGATTCGGGGATTATTTCTTCTTTCTTTTCGTTTTCCTTTAAGATACCGTTTAATTCTTCCTGCTCCTTTTTAAGCTTCTTCTGATTTTTTTTGATTTTATTCTCATATTTTTTTATTGCATCGATACAAGCCGTCAGTGATTCACTATCTTGATCAGCAGAATTACTTAGAGAATTACAATGTTCTATCATCCTTTGAATACAGTATCTATCGGCATAAGGAAGAATGGTATCCTTGAATTCATTTATTTCAACATGAAGTGCTTTATTAAATATTTCCGAATTGTCTTGGCAATACAATGACCTTATTCTCATATAGAGCAGGCCTTTATCAGAAATAAAAGATGATCCAGAATTACATATTAAAGCAGTAATCCAAGGAAGATGATACTCTTCTATTTCTGTGATAATGTTCCCCTGCAACCTTAGTTTTGCTACAATTTTACTTTTAACGAAAGAATCAATATGCTCTGTTGAACGGTTAACACCTATTGTTTTATCATACTCAACACGGAGTCGTTCTAAATCCTCTATTATCGTGTTAGACATTTACGCATACCTCCCATCAAAACAATTAAAGCAGTATGGAATATCAGCAAGCATTGGTCGATTACAGTTCTGGCAAACTATCATCCCTATTCTTTTGTTGCATCTGCAAACAAAATATTCTTCAACGTCTAATTTCTTTACAGTTCTCCCACTATAATCCAATAATTCCAAAATCACTTCTAGATCCTTTACCAGATTCTTAAACATCTCTCTGGAAAGCGGTAATCCACTTGCGATCCCATTACTCACTATATCGAATATATTCTTTGTAATATCTTTTTTTATTATCGATTCGTTCTGTTCTTTCGGAGATGCTTTATACTGGATTGAGGTATTCTTCTTAATTTCATCTTGTATTTCGGCAATTGCATAACATGACTCATTATAAAAGTCCAGGAGGCCTTCTATGATTTCCGAGATAACGACTGTCCTTATTTCAGTCTTATTCTTTACCCTAAGAGTATTCTTTTCTGCAATGCGATAATAATACCTCTGCGTTTCCAGCTCATTCAATTCATTTTCGATCTCTTTTCGTGTACGCTTTACTGTTTCAACGTCATTCGATTTTGAAGCACGTTCAAATGACCTGACCTTTTCATATATATCGTTTGTTTGATGAAATATTCTGTCCTCAAAATAGGGGTGGTATCTAGATGGTGATACCGGATTCCATCCAGTATTCATACCATCATAATGTCCACTATCAATAAGGTCATCTATGCTGAATGCAAATCCCAATATACTATCCCCTTTCCTGTTTCACGATAATAGAACCTTCTATTTATCCGTTCTAAATCTCACTGTCTCTCCATCACTCGTACAGACAATATCCCCATTTAAATCCGTTCTGAATAATCTTACGTTGTATTCTTTTATCCTGTTTATCACTACATCATGCGGATGACCAAAAGCATTGTTTCTTCCAACAGATATCACGCAGTATTCTGGATCTGCAGCCTCCAGGAAATCCCCCGTTGTAGATGTATAACTCCCGTGATGTCCCACTCTCAAAACTGTACATTTTACATCAAATCCGGCATCCAAAATTGATTGTTCTTCTATTGCTTCCGCATCTCCTGTTATTAAAAAGGAAGTCTCCCCGTAAACAATCCTAAGGATGATTGATGAGTTATTTTCATTTTCTTCAGCCAGGCTCATATCAACTGGCCCTTTGATCTCCACCTTGGAATTACCTAACATGAAAACATCACCTGCTGTTGGAACTGTGATTGTCTTTCCTTGTTGATTCAAGTACTTCACAAAACTGTTGAAAGCCCGTGTGTCATATTCTGTAACTGGCGCATAGACCACGCCAACATTAGCATAGTTCATTGCTCCTGCAAGCCCTCCCACATGATCTTCATGTGCATGGGTACAGACAATATAATCAAGGTAATTAATATCGTTTTGCTTTAAGTACGAATATAGAAAGCTTGAATTTCCCGGATTGCCCCCATCCACGAGCAGGGTATGCCCATCACATTTTATAAGCGTACAATCAGCTTCACCCACATCAAAGAAATCTATCTCAAAATAAGAATCCTCCGGCAACTCATTTGATGCTGTTTGTTGATCCTTATTGTCTGCCTTCGTTTCTGTATCTGCTTCTATCTGTCGTTCGTTTTTATCCTGTTGGTTTTCTTTCTCCGTTACTGATATCTTACGATCCGAATCATTTTTTAATCCTATATATTTTTGATATAAGCTATATCCAGCAATTCCAGTGGCAACAAAAACTGCCAATATCACAAGAACTATAAAAGCTCTAAAGGTTCTTCTTTTCATAGGCTATTCAATTAGCTCCGCAAAGTCTCTTGCATTCTGAATATTGGATATTTGCAATTCGACATTCAGGCCAGATGATGAACGGAGTAAAACCTGTCCGTATAGGCATACCGGTATCTGATGATTATTCTTATATCTCCTGTCAGGTGTGCCATTCTGGTTTACATACTGCCATGTTTGCTCCACAACTTGAGCATCCTTTGGCACCGCACCTGTTTCTACAAATCTTACTGACGAAACACTGATTCTGAAATCTGAATAATCTATCATTCCCACCTTCCGCTTTCTGATGAAAAATGCCTTATCTGGCAGAATGATCAGTCTTTCTTTATTAGCCAATATAATCTGTATTGTATCAACATTCGTATTGATAAAAAACGGATGTCCTTTCTGTATTTTGCATTCACGCCTTTTCAGCTTTCTTACTGCTCCAGCGGTTATTTTAGAATTATTATTGAACTGTTCTGAAAGTACCTGCCATTCTTTATCTCCCTCGGCTAGTAGTTGCCATGCTCCGATTCTTCTATTGTGTTCATCTTGTTTTTCTAAATCAAAGCTATATTCCAACCCGACTCTTCCTGCTGTATGTGCGACAATCTTAAGAATAATCCCCACAACCGGTAAAAGTATAAATGCAGGATGTACTACCACCAGCAGTATTCCAATCAGCAGGAGCGTTCCTATCCAGTTTAAGATAACTGTCCTCTCCATCGCATCTGCGACAGTTTCTTCTTCCGTTTCCCTAAACTGCTCTATATCTTCGCTGCGAATGGTTCTCTCTGGAGTCTGGTTAGAATTCCGCTGAGACTGCTGAGTAGTTCTCTGTCTACTGTTGTTTTTATTCCTTTGGTTATTTGATCTCCCTCGCTTGCCGTCAGATTCGTCCACCCATGATATACCTGTGCCTGGGATAGAATAGGTTCTTCTGGTGGTGCCACGGGCAGTCTTCGTCACTCTGTATCCTTTTGTTCCCCAGCTATAGCCGATACCTGACTTGCTGAGATTGATACGAAACCCTCCCCCCAGATTTATACTTTTCCTGACTCGTAACCCCATGCCTACTCCTCCTGCATGCAGATCAGCACAGCCGTCATATCGTCTGTGGATCCAGCCAGCTGTGCCGCTTCCCGTATGGCCTTACATTTTTCATCGTTGGGGATATCCGAATTAATGATATCCTCCAGATCATCAATACTGACATATTCATGTATCCCATCACTTGTGATCAGAATCGTCTTTGCGGCATTGATCGGCTGAATCTGAAGCTTTCCGATCAGACTTTCATTCCCACCGCCGAAACAATTTGTTATCTCATTCTTGTTGCAAGCTTCCGCTTCCTCAAATCTGCCAAGACTTCTCAACCAGCTGTATACCGTATGATCTGAGGTAAGTTGTTTCAGGTAATGTCCCTGCATGACATAGATTCTGGTGTTCCCAACATGGACATATTTCATCTCCCCGTCTTTCACACAAATGCCGGATAGTGTCGTAGCCATCTTTGTCAGCTTGCTGTCAGTCTTGCTTTCCTCTACCAGTTTAGCATTTATCTCTATCAGTTTGCTGTGTAAAATCTCATCATCTTCCCAGATACATCCCGACAAGGCATTCAGAACAAAGGAAGATGCCACTTCACCGGCATTGTTTCCTCCTACGCCGTCCGCCACGCAGACAAATCCATCCTCTGGTATATCGGCAATATCTGTCACTTCGGAATACACCTGATCTCCCACCAGGACCATATCTTCACTTATCTCTTTGCCTTCTCCAGCATGTGTCATAATGTATATCATCCGATTGCCTCATAGGAGCATTCCAATGCAAAAGGAGCATTCTCCGCATCTATATCGTTGATGGTAAGCTTTACATCCGACTTGATCTCTTCATCAAAGAGATACCTGGAAAGCGGATTAATCAGCAGGCTCTCCACAATATTTCCGACACCTCTGCCGCCGTTGCTAAGATTATCCAGAGTCTTAGTCATCAGCTTGCCATATGCAGTATCAGAGATGACAAGGCGGATCCTTTTTTCTGCTTCCAGATTTTTCACGATCTTTTCGATCTGTGACTTCAGGATCAGTTCCGCTACCTCTGGGCGGATAAAGTCAAATACCACGATATTCTCTCCAATACGATTCAAGATCTCAGGTCTTCCAAGTTCTAGCTTAAAATAGTCTTCAATCGCCCGGCGCACCTTCTTCTGCACTTCCGGGTATTCCATATCCGGCGTTACATTCGGCTCCCGGGTGCCCATCTCGTTTCTTGTATAAATACCCAGATTACTGGTGAAAATAATGATACATTCAGAAAAATACACCGTATTGCCCTGCCCGTCCGTCATACGTCCGTCTTCCAGAATCTGCAGGAACTTATCAAAAATAGATGGGTGAGCCTTCTCGATCTCATCAAACAAAAGAATGGAGAATGGATTGTTTTTTACTGCGTTAGTCAGCTGGCCGCCTGCCTCATATCCCACATATCCGGGAGGCGCTCCAAGCAACTTTTGATCGCTGTGTCCCTGGCTGTATTCACTCATATCAAAACGGATACAGCAGCTTTCATCTCCGAACAGCTTCTCCGCCAGTGTTTTTGCTGTCTCCGTCTTACCTGTGCCGGTAGGACCTGCAAAGAAAAGGATTCCTTTCGGTTTCCCATGTGCTGATCCCTGCAGACCAGACATTCCTGTTACAGCTCTCTTGATCACATCCAGCGTCTTGACAATTGCGAAATCCTGACCCTTGACCCTCTTCTGGAAATCCTCCTTTGCAGTTTTCAGTTCATTCACATTCAGGGTATCCCAGGGATTATCCTTCACACCGTATCTATACAAATCGATCACGGAAGACATCTGCCTGATATGCGTCTTTTCATTTTTGCAGAGTCTGCGCAGACCATTGATCTCCGTGAAGCTAAAGCCATCTGTGAGACCAACGAATTTATCCTGAACCTTCTCCAACTCATCCGGATGCTGCTCATAATACTTAATATCCTCATCATAGATATCAGCAGCAAAAAAGCTTTGGAAATTCTCCCCCTTGATCAAAGCCTCTCTCTCATCCTTAGACGGAGTACTGATACTGACAGTCTTTACATTCGGGTTATCCAGATAGAACCACGCCGGAACATCGTTAACCTTATTCACGATCATTACCATGATATTCTTAAGAGTCCCTGCCTCTGTCTTGACATCCTTGCCTTCAAGTGATGCCAGAAGAAGATTGGTAAAACTGTCCACCTCCGCCTGATCCACGTTATCTGGGGAAGTAATGTATCTGGATGCCAGATTCATGATGATTGCCGTAGGAACCCGATTCTGGCTTACTGCCGTCCGCACAATGGATGTTGCAGAGTTCGTCTTACCCTTAAAATCACAGCGGATATACCGACCATCCATCCTGGCATCCGTCATCTTGGCAAAAACCTCGATATGCCCTTCCTCACAAGAATTGTAGAATCCCTGCATACTGTCATAAAAAGCTATCGTCTGATATCCCAGGTCTGTGAAATAATAGTGGAGATATTCCGGCAGACGCAGGATACTCCCTTTTGAGATACTCCCTTCCGTCGGGTACTGGTATACATCCAGGACATTCCCCTCCACGATGATCAGAGGCTTAATTCGGCAAAATATCCCCAGTTCCCGATGCCATTTTGCGATGTGATCTGCCATTCGATACCTCCTTTTTCTCTCCTGCGTGCTCAGCAGCTGAAACCTCTTTTATGTATGCCTACTGAAACCACTCCATTCGAAGTAGTAAAATTCTGGATCCGATTATGTGCCGTCGTAAGATATGAATCATAACGCTCCTTCACTCCGGGGTTCAGAATATGAATTCTCTGATTCGCTGATCCTCTCAGCAGCACATCCGTGTTTTCGTCTTCCTTATATTCGCCATCAATCAATACTGCTGCCTCCGCAAGTATCTTGTCCGTATTCGGATCCTGTCGATCGCGAAGCTGTTCTATCCGATAGCCCGTGTAAATCAGAATATCAGATGAATACTCTTTCAGATAATCCATCAGCATGGCCAGCTCTTCTGCCTGATCCATTGGTTCCCCGCCACTGAGGGTAAAACCATCTATCTCATGTTCATATGCCACCCCGCTGATCAGTCCCATTATTTTTTCTATGCTCACCTCATATTCCGGCTTTTTCACCCATAACTCAGGATTACTGCAGCCTTTGCACCTTCTCCTGCAACCGCACACCCATATGCCGACCCGTTTCCCAGGTCCCAATACTTCCACTGGATATAATATCCTCGCAATATTCATGACTTTGCCTGAAACGTAAAGTAGGCCGCCTGTGCCTGACGCTCTCCGTTTATCTCCATTCCCCCGAGTCCGATCTCATCACCGTCATTCAGTGGTGTCGGCTCTGTCCCTGATACAGCCGCATTATTGATAAATGTACGATTTGTATTGCTCAGATTCTCAATCAACACTTTGCCAGCGACAATGGTCAACTTAGCGTGCTGTCTGCTCACATACATCTTGCTCCCAAGGTATTCCTTAAGTCCCGCTTCTCTCCCGATAACGCATACAGGTTCTTCCAGCGTGACAGAATATTCATCACCTATGGCCTTCAGTTCGTATGTGAACTTCTGTTCTTTCATGACAGTGGTCGGTATAATATCAGAGATATCCTCTCCGCACTCCCTGCATTTTCTTGCCTGCGGCGGATTCTCGGCACCGCAGTCGCAGATTCTTACAAGAACAGGCTTACCTCCACCAGCGTGTGTATCCTTTGCTTTTTGCTTTTCTTCCGCCTCCTGCTGTTCCATTGCGCTGTCCATAACCTTGATTCCTGTCAGATCCGTTTCGCATTTCCTGCATTCCAGAAGACTTGGCGGATTATGCTCCCCACAGGCAGGACATATCTTATATTTTTCCAGTGCCATTATTCACCTCTCCTAAGCACCTGCTGTGCAGCGGCTGCTTTCTTTCTCTTCTGTGCAACATTCATCTCGGTGATCTGCTTGCCGTCCTCGATCTCATAATCTGTAACATTAATGATAGCGGCATACTCAGCTGTAGGCGGCATAAGGGTCACCCTGTTACCTACAATCACGCCCTTAGCTTTCATACGCTTCTCAAATTCAGAGAACTCTCCACAGAAAGTCTCCATATCTTTTGTAAGAACCGTCGACTCTTCTTCGGTCGGAATACGATCTTCTCTTGATATTCCTCCCAGCTCCATGGAAATCTGTCCATCCGGCGAATAAGTGATATTCACCGCTGTACCTTCACCAAATTGATATAGTTCGTTCTTAAACTGTTTTCCGCTCCTCTTTCTGACCTCTCTCCGTCCGATCAGATCATAGCCCATATCCTCCATGACCTCATCTACACAGTCGGCAATATATGTCTGTTCTTTCTGCTTCACGACGACGACTTCCATTTCATGAATGGCTTCCTCCACCTCGTCTGCATCCTTAAACTTGCGTTCTCTTTCCGTTTCCCTGCCTGCCATGTCGCAGAGCATCTGATATCTGAGTACAGCTTCCTCAAAATCTGCTTGTTCTTTTTCGCAGCGGATCTGATATTCTTCAAGATCTCTGAATATCTTCTTAACCGAAATACTGTCAAACGTGGTCAGCCTGGACATCTCTGTAATACCATCAACTGTACTGAGTGCCCTCGTGATCTCCGCCTGCAGTTCCTTAGGCAGTTCCAGCTTAAGAAGCTCCATCAGTTCGTTCCGAATTGCCTTTTTCTTATCGTCAAAACTTGTATCCGGAGTTTCTTCATCCACTTCATCAAATGAGAACACTCCGCTAATATCTTCAGCAATACTGGTTTCCAGTTTGGACAGATCTCTTCCTTCCAATGCCCCCGGCTTATCATCGTCCCCGTCTGTCAGATATTCCGCAATCGTCTGATTTACTTTTTTCTGTTCCCTCCGGCCTGCTTCCTTACCTGCGTTGGCAGCCATATCCAGCTTGTCCTTCAGTGCCTGTGCCTTGTTTTTTATAGCAACAATCTTTTCCAGTTCCCGTTTCTTTTCTTCCAGCGCCTCTTCTGATATCCTGTATTTTGGTGACACTTTCGGCATATTCCGGGAGAACTCGCTTCGGATCTTCTGAATTTCCTGATCCATGTTTTTCCGAAGAGATTTTACCTCTTCGATCAGGCTCTCCTGGCCTCCATTCCGTTTCTGCAAAAGTTCGAGCATTGCCAGAGACTTATTCAGTTCGTTTCCCATTCCGGAACAGGAAGCCAGCAGCGCCTTGATCTGCTCTCCGCATACCAGTCCACGCTGTTCGCACTGTATCTGTCCATCGACAACTTTTCTCGCCCACCCTGTCAGAGAATAGACGGATATTTTGGGTCCGCTCATACCTGCTGCCTCCTTAATGCCTTAATTCATTGAAGCACGCCATTTATCAATTTCCTTTTGCTTCCCTATGGCAATCAGCCATGTCTCAAGTTGGAAATCCAGATTTCCATCATAATCCACTAGCTTGTGGCACAGGCTCTCAAATCTCTCAAAAGAGTCATCCAGCACGCTTCTCATATAATTTGCCAGCTCTCCAACGGTACGGAACTGCTCCCCGTTTAAGAGAAGGAGCTTTTGTCCTGAAAGAGTGTAAGCCATCAGGAAATATGTCCTCTTCATATCCGTTTCATTTACCAGCTCCAACTCGTAAGAATCCTCAATTGCTGCAGCTGCTTTTTTCAGTTTCTCGTTCTTTGGTGCAGTTTGATTAACATAGGCAGACAGCACCTTCTCGGAAAGAACTGTTGCATAATATGGAAACTGTGATTCGTCCTTATCCCAGAGTCTTTCCAATACATCCCTGCCAAAAGCTGCTATGCTTTCAAAAGTCTGTCCCTTCCAATAAAAACCCTTCAACTTCGGATTGATCTGATAAAGCAGGTGCCAGAAAATGATATCGTCCTTGCCGTTTTCTCTTCCGGCCTCTTCCTCTGCTGCCTGACATTTTCTCGCTAGGTCTTGATTGAAGGTTCTGAAGTGTGCTGTAACATGCCCACGGAACAGCTGCTTTTTGCCTTCCTCCCAGTTCTTTGCAAAGGCCACCACCAGTGCAGCCGGATCAGTGATGGTTTCGCCCAGGAACAGAAATGCCGGCATATTGCCCTTTCCAACATTTCCAATACCTTCACCTGGGATCACCAGGCTCTCTCCATCAAGCCACATCTTCACTTCATCGTATGTCCAGCGGCGATTCGGGTTATTCTTATTCTTTCGGTTCGTTATGTCATAATAGGTCAGCGCAGCTATTAAGTCCTGAAGTAGTGCCGGCATATCTTCAGGAAATGGGATCCTCTGTACTGACACATACTGTTCAATCTCATCAGGCTGCATATTCGCATACGGCGTGTAGCCGCAAAACAGTTCAAACAACGTGATCCCAAAGGAATAATAATCCGACCCTTCATAGAAAATGTTCTTAAAAGTCTCCGGTGCAGAATATTCCGGCGTCATGCCGGTTTTTGTTACCAGGATAGTATTGTTCCCATCCACGGCAGAACTGATACCGAAGTCTATGATGGATATTGTCTCTCCATCTGCATTCAGCATTATATTGGACGGCTTCAGATCCTTGTGGATAATCCCTGCGTCATGGATAACCTTCAGCCCTTCATTGATATTCGGGATAATACTCTTCAGAAGCGCATCCTGAGAATAGGTCTTCCCCTGCAGACTTCCATTTTCAAAATACGGCAATATCTCAACAGGGTATCCATTATAGGTACCTGTCTCATACAGCTTTGCTACATAAGGCGAATCTATGGTCATCAGCTTATCGATGACTTCCTGCTTTATCGCAAACTGCCTCTTATATATCTTTGCTACATATTCTAAATCCCTGTAGGAGCACAGATACAGATCTGCTTCACCGGAGGAAACCTCCAGTTGTTTTATTACCTTATATTTTCCACAGATTTCCGTACCCTCGCTGACAGGTTGATCACCACCTGATTCTATCCCGTTCTGACGGTTATACTGCTGAAGAATGTCACTGTTAATCTCCGTTGCAGCAGATCCCTTAAGGTTCGGATTGATTTCGGTAGGTGCTGACCCTTGCAGAGCCGGATTGATAACTGTCTGATTTGCCATATTACCGCTCCAAATCCATCATCTTAATCTTCTTTGAGAAACTCAACTTCCTTTGCAAGAAGATCAGCCAGAGAGATTACATCCTCTTCTGTCAGCGTTACGCCTTTTCCCATTTTGCTATGATCTGGCGACCAGGAGCGGATATCATATTTAGGTTCCGCACCATTCCAACTGACACGGTTCAATTCCAGCTGCCATCCGCTGCTTCCCGTAGACACAACCCCGATATGATTGATGATCTCGAATTTCAGATCCTGATTTCTTCCTGCCATAATAGACCTCCTTCAAGTGTGTTAAGTCATTATTCTCCACGCAGCTCTGCCTCCGGTGGCCATTGCACCGCGTTTTTCAAGCTTATACCGCGCACAATACTTAGCCGCTATAGCCTCAAATCTTTCTTTCAGCTCAGCTTTATACAGCACCCATATAATGGCCGATGATGCTCTGTTATCTATACAGGCGAATCCAGCCGCAACCAGTTCATCGTACAAGCCACCCTTCGGCTTGCTCCCATTTAAGACATCATCTATTGTCATTTGCTGATATCTGGAAGTACTGCCTCTGCTGTTCTGACCCCTTGTAGATCCCTTTTCTCTTCTGGCCTTTTCCTCCGCTTCTCGCCGCCTTCGTTCTTCTGCTTCTCTCTGAATTCTAAGACGCTCTTCCTCCCGTCGCTTTTCTTCTGCCTGACGGCGATCCTCAGAGGCTTTCCTGCGTCTTTCCGCAGCCTGCTCTGCCTTGGCTTTTTCCGCTTCTGCCAGTCGCTGTTCTTCTAGCTGTCTGCGCTTTTCCTCACGTTCTTTGGCTAAACGCTCTTTCTCTGCTTCTGCCTGACGCTTTCTTTCCTCAGCCTCTTTTTCTTCTCGGATAGACTTCAGCCTTTCATTGCTCCTGACAATTGCACTGTCAATGAACTCTATCAACTTTTGGCCTTCCACTTCAGGATTACGGTACCATTCTGTAGACCATACTCTGTACAAATACCAACCCATATTGGTGAGTACAGATCCCCGCAAGCGGTCTCTGTCTCTGGCTGTTCTGGCATGTGAATAAGATAGACCATCGCACTCTATGCCTGCCACAAATTCGTGTTCCAGTTCCGGATGCTCTACGGCTATATCAATCCTATATCCGGAACAACCCACGTACTGCCTTGCCTTGTAACCTTTTTCACATATGAACTTATATATAGCGTTAGCAAAATCGTCTGGCACCCTGCTTTGATGAGCCGATGCCAGCATTGCTCCGCTATTCATTGCAAACTCAATATAGGATCGGATCATCCGTATCCCTTCCGATTCCGTTCTGTTCAGATCAATATCTGATGGCAAAATGGATGCTACTAATTTCACATTGATTTTCGCCCTGGTAATGGCCACATTTAAACGGCGCTCGCCACCGGACTTCATCACCGGGCCAAAGTTCATGGACATTGGCTTGTTATTCGCAATCTGCTCTTTTGTTCTGGCATAACAGATACTCAGGAAGATCGTATCTCTCTCATCACCTTGTACATTTTCAAGGTTTTTGACAAAAAACTCTTCCTCTTTATCCTCCGTAAAGAATTCCTCATACTTCGGATTCTCTTCCCTGAATTTTTGTATCTCATTCAGAATCGTCTGCTGCTGTGCTTCACTCAGAGCTATAATCCCCAGAGATCTTTCCGGATGCTTTTCGATATGCTCTTTTACTAGTTCCACACATCGTTTTGCTTCCTGGATATTGTTTCTCTTGCCGCCCCTGTCATAATACCCGCCTTCCACAAATGAAAATTCAACACCCGTATCTGGCTCACTTTCATTACTGGACGGGAAGGTGACCAGCTCATTTCTGTAGATTTCCTGATTGGAAAATGCGATCAGATGTTCATGCTTACTGCGGTAATGCCAGAGCAGTGTCCTGTTCGGCAGAACATTTGCCGTCTCCTCCAAAATGGAATCATATACTTCCTCTTCAAAATCGTCTTCGTTATCATCGTCATAGTCATCGTTACTATTACTGGTGCTGGACGAGAAGAAATTCGTCGGTGGCAGCTGCTTGGTATCTCCTGCGATAATGACCTGATCTGCCCTGAAAATGGCACCGATGGCATCTTGCGGAAAAATCTGGGATGCCTCATCGAAGATAACCATATCAAAGTGATAATCCTCCGCACTCAGGAAATGCGCCACAGAGAGCGGCGACATCATAAGACAGGGCTTTAATGTCAGAAGCAGTGTCGGAATCTCATGGAACAGCCTTCGAAGTGGCATAATCCTACGCTTCTTCTCCATCTCACGGCGTAAAATCCCAAGTTCTGACTTTGCGCCTGTGATTTCGTTCCTGCTTGGGAAGGATCGGATAATGCTGTCTCGTATCCTTTCCTTAGAGATATCAAATTGCTTCACATCCAACCTGACAAACTTTCCAAGACGCTGCTCATGCACCCTGCGTCGGAAGGTCTGTACAGACGGCACATCATCAATCGTCAGGGAAAGCCACTGCATATAAAACCCTCTCTCGAAGGCTTTTCGAACATCCCTGACCTCATTATTTCTTTTTACGATTCTGTCCGTAAAGTCATGAAGACCTTTTTCATCGCATTCTCTCTTTGTCTCAATAAAATCAAGCCACTTATTTAACTCTCCAAAACCACCAAGACAGGCTCTGTATTTATCCGTAATCTCATGGAATGCAACCTCCTTCATATTTGAAGCAGGGAACAACTCATCGAAATAGGCAAGGCCTTTCTCACTGGCATCGCCCAGCTCACGAAGGCGCGTAAATCCTTCGGCTGCTTTCCATCTCTTTTCTCTTTCTCCGGATACTTCTTTAATAAAACAGTCAACGCCATCGGGTACACCACTCTCATAATAGGCGGATACCACATCAATATCCTCCACCATCTGCTGCCAATCGGTATCCAGTCCCGCGTATCTGCTTCCGAACAATTCAGCAAGTTCTTCCGACGGAATATAGGTAGTTTCCCCTGCGTAGCGTCTTATGATGGCTGATACGAACTCCATCAGCTGTTTTATGTTACTATCAGGATTATTTACCTTCTGTTCCTCTGTAAACTGCGCTGTATTTGCAGCAAACCATGCGCCTTCCCTGAGAATACCCTTCACAGTCTCCGCCAATACTATCAGTTCATTCCATGAAACCTCACCGGATTTATGCGCTGTATCAAGAATCCTGATAAGGTTCCCCAGCACTTCCTCATGTGCTCTGGCATCGGCAAGTCCTGGAAGCACAGACTTTTCTATCGAAAAGAGCATGGGCAGAGCCGGTATATGGAGTGCATCACGTACCGCACTGGCCAATGCCATTACTCTTTCTTCCGTGAGAGAATCTTGAAGTCTTAACAGCTCCGTGGCTTTATCCTGGTTTTCAATGATCTTGAAGATTGCCTGCACGGTTTCTTCTGGAATACTGCTTCCCGGAATCTGGCTTGCCACATCCCTTGCAACTCGGATACCGGAGATTACTTTCTCCCATTCCGTTTCCAGGCCAGCATAATTCCCTTTAAATGTCTCCGCCAGTCTCGCCTCGTTTTTCTGATACCATCCTTTTTCTGTATTAATCTCGTCAACAATCTTCAGCAGATCAAGAGCAGCATCACGCGACACCTTTTCTCCGATCCTTCTGGACAGGCTCGTCAGAAATGAAATATCCTTCCTGTACAGATCGTTGGTCGTCCGATAACTTTGCGTATATTCCTCTCGGAATCTGCGCAGGATATCCACAGGATCTATATCCAATACAGATGTCTCCCATCTTTCAAGGATTTTTTTCTTTTTCTCCCCAATCGCAGCCTGGTGCGACTTTGCCTCACCCGCCATGGCCCCGGTATCTCTTGCGATCAGATCCCAGTCCGTCTCTTCTGCCCGATAATATGCCGGAACCTGTTCCATAAATCTTGCGTTATTGTCCAAGAACCATTGTTTTTCCTGCCGGATCTCATTCAGTATCTGAAGCAACGCAATGACTTGCGATTCTTCAATCTGTGCTCCTACAGACTTGGAAAGTAGTCGGACCTGCTTCATATCCTCCTTATAGCCCGCTTTCATCTTTCGGAGCATTCCCACGTGCTCTGTTTTGAACCGGTTCAACATAGCGGAAGAATCCAGATTCAGCACATCTCTCTCCCATTCTGACAACACCTGATCCGTCATCTGCTGAATCCTACCCTGATGAGCCTTCGCTTCATCTGACATTCGTTGTATGATAATGAGCACATTGTCCCACTCGGTGTCTATTCCCTGATAAACACCCGGAAACACCTTACGGATTCTTACTTCATTCTCTTCAAACCATTTTTTCTCGGCGTTGATGTCTGTAAGTGCCTGCAGCATATCAATGATCTCTGTATCATCGATATAAACACCCACAGATTTATGCATAACACGAAGCCGATCAAGATCCCTATCTATATTCTCTTTGGTCCGGTAAAATTCCGCCGTATATTTTGTCTTGAAACGGAACTGCATATCACCTACATTGATATCCAGGGCAGCCGGCTCCCAATTTTCCAGAACAGCAGCTTTTTTCTGGCGGTAAACATCCTGATGCCTCTTCGCTTTCTCCGCCGCTTCACTGTATTCCGGATTTTTCTCTGTATCGAACCATGCTGCATCCATAACAGGCATATCTTCCATCGCCCCAAGAATCCTGGTCACGGTCACAATGTCTGATAATGTGTCACCCTCGGCAAGTCCGAACAGAGAGGCTGCCTCTCTGTAATACCTCATGATCTCCTTGGTCTCATCTTCCGTCTTCCCAAGGAATGCTATCACAGCACCGTTATGTGTTGTAATCGTTTGGCCGTCTTCTTCTGTCTCGTATTCTTTTTCGCCGGTTATCTGCATCAAATCATTCGCTGATATATCAAGCCCATAGACCGACCATTCGGACCGAATTCTGTCTGATAATCCCTTTAAAACATCCACATGAGAATACGTATCTTTCTTCTTCCCGGCTTCACTGATTGCCCTGCTGCGTAATATGCTGCGTTTGTCCGGGCTCTCCCAGTTGATCGGAAACAGAGGCAATGCCATCACAGCCTCATAGATTTCAAGGTTTTCGTGGACATGATTCCATGTGGGATCCAGTGTGCATCCGTAGTTTTGATTGAGAGATACAACCAATCCCTCCATCTCTCCCAGATTCTTTTCCAACCCATCGGTAGCATTCATCATCTCAGTCTTAAATAAATGACCGGCTGCGGTTGCCGTGGTATCGGCCCATGGGTTATCCGTAAGTTTTCCGTCAATGCTGTTCAGAGCCTTCTCAAAGGCATCTACCAGAAACAACAAAGAGGCATAATCTTCCTTGGAAATCTTTGTTGGATTCTGAATTCTGAATTCGATTGCCGTGGCATCTGACAGCTTTGCAAGCCGTCCAAATACCATGTAAACGCTCTCGCCAAAGGGTTCTATGATCTTGTGGAGATCATCCGCATACACATCCAGGTACTGCCTGTCATGGAACAGTTCCGTCAGTTCTCCCATCACAGAACTGTCCACATATTCCCGTGATAGTCCCAAATTCGAACCGATATTGTCGATGATTTCCTTCTTATTTGCCTTATAATTGTGGAGTGACAGACAGAAAGCATCCAACTTTGCATCTGTCAGTCTCTTCAAAACAACCTGCAGCGCAGCTGACTTCTCTGACACGAAAAGAACCTTCTTTCCGTCTCCCAGCGCCTCCGCAATGATGTTCGTGATCGTCTGGCTCTTTCCGGTTCCAGGCGGCCCCTGCATTACGAAGCTGACGCCCAGCTTTGACAGTAGTATGGCTTCTTCCTGGCTGGAATCTGAGTCGACAACCTCATGCCATTCTGTAGGCTGCGTCTTATCGAAATTAAAATTTCTGGCCTGCGCTGGCAATTCGCCCAGCGCATTGCGGTCTCCGGAGATTGCCTGAATCACCGGATTATTCAGCAACTGTTCACGATTGTTATTCAAATCGTGATACATACTGATCTTCAAGAAGGAAAGCAGACCAAGGCTCACCTCCCGAATCAGCTTCCACCCCTTTTTATCTATGATCTCTTCAATCTGCTCTAAGTAGTTTTCAAAGGAATCCTTATTCTTTAGTTCAAAGGTCGGTAGATCAATACCGTAATCCTGATTAAATAGATAATCCAGCGTCGGATTTACTTCTATCTCATCGTCATATTTACTGAGCGTATAGGGTGCATTCAGAGACTTCAAACCCAGTTGTACCGGCATCATCAAAAGTGGAGACTTCAGCCAGGGGGAGCTATCCCTGTTATGCTCTCTCCACAGAATGAATCCAAAGGAAAGGTACAGAATATTGGTACCCTGTTCTTCTTGTGCAAGCTTTGTTTTGGAACGAAGATTCTTTAAAGTTTTCTCCCGTTCCATAACGGTTCCCTCTGCTTTGATGTCTCCTACATGAACCGGCAGAGAATATGAAAGGGTCTCCAAAAGAGCTAGCATAGCATATGTTCTGAAATCAGAATCCTTGCTGATCGGTCTTTGAAAGGTCAATGTTTTCTCACCGATCGCCAGCTGATTGAACAGTTCTGTAGCTTCCGGTTCCAGGATCTTCAGTGTTCCCCTTTTTGTCTCCCGGTAATTGATCATTTTATTTCTCTTGCCGGTATCCAAAAGCTCCTTCTTCCAGCGGTCAATTTTGCGCTCCAGGATAGTTCTTGGCGGCACGGTCTCTTCCTGTGCAGTCGCAGAATTAACCTGTTCAACCGTCTGCTTGTGGTTTTCTACCGCTGCATGCTCATCACTCCGGTTATCATCGGATGTATCTATCATGGCCAATTTTACCGTCTGTTGAACCGTTCCCCCTGTTATTTCATAAACTGGTTCTTCTGTCCTTGTCTGCTGTGTTAATTCTGTCTGCTCATTATTCTGGATATTCTCTGATACCTGTGATTCCAGAACTCTATTCTTCTCTTCCCCATACGCTGCTGAATTGTTCATCCCGGGAGTGTTCTGGAATTGATTTGATGCACTCTGAGAAGGTATCGACTGAGAACCTACCGACTGGACAGGCAACTGCTCCACGGCTTTTCTTGCATCTTCAGCCGCCTGCCTCCTACGGTTATGGTTGTCCTTAACCATAGCGTTATACGCATCTGGGTTCAATGTATAACTGGAAAATGCCGATTTCCAAGCGTTAGCTCCAAAGGAATTGCAAACATGGTAAACAGACCCACACACAGGGCATGTATGGACGGTAAGCAATTCATTATTGCTGCCATTGTTAAAAGCCTGCTTCAATATCTGCCGGCTTATCCTTGCACAACTTGGGCAGAGGACAGTGGCTGCCTTTGAGCCAATGTCACATTTTACGACTATCATTTCTGCCATTTTCTACTCCAATATCAACAGTTAAAACAACTCCCGTGTCACCGTATCAATTTGCTTCATCTTTTTTATAGTTCTTGTAATAGAGTCTAATATCATAAAATATTCATCTATATCTCGCTTTGTAAGTCTTCTTCCCTTTCGCTCCTTCAACCAACGATGGCAAGGTTGGTACCCACCAATGATAAAATTCCACGTTTCATCAGAAACAAAGCTAAAACAAGCTGTTTTATTGATATAGATCTTTCCGTTATCAAAAGCAACTTTTTCTATTTCATAGTTATCACCATCGAAATAATAATCTTGACTTTCAATCTCATGAG
This sequence comes from uncultured Lachnospiraceae bacterium, assembly GCA_902796045.1. Taxonomy (GTDB): domain Bacteria; phylum Bacillota; class Clostridia; order Lachnospirales; family Lachnospiraceae; genus Anaerobutyricum. The sequence continues at coordinate 18,433 of CADBNQ010000043.1, forward strand.
GAAGGTGAATGTTTATCAATTCCTCTCCTAATTTGGATAATTCCCAAAAGACAGTCGCTTTCATGGGGTACGGGATTATCGGAAAATCGCGATTCAAAAAATCTTGATATATTTCCCTATACCTTGCTGAGTATAAAACAGCATAAATATATCGGAACAGATCAATCGGCCCAAATCTATCATTGTCATTACCGTTTTCACAGAATGTTAAGCCTGTCTTTTTTTCAAATAGTTTCACGGCTGATGATATGAAATTGGGCCTTCTGTTAAACGCCCCATCCTCCATGTAATACAGTGGGAATACACTTGAGTTTGTAGTTCTCTCTCCACATTTATATTCCACAATATCTGTACTCACAAAAAAGTGTGTACTGTTACCGGCTTTATTACTCCTCGCAGTGACCAGTGCGATATTATTAGTGTTAATCATATGCTGCATCACTGCGTGAACAGGCCAACCCATAAATCCTCTTGATTGACCTGTATAATATGTATATCTTCTATCAAATGGGCGATACATTATCTGTTTCACACTTTCAGCATCAATCCCATGAATTCTCAAATCCTCTTTTGCCCACTCATATTTCCAATCTCGTACATCCGCTGGAATGCTATATTTTGCAATAACATCTTCTTTAGGTTTATTCAATAGGTCATCAGCTGCATTCAATGCTTCTTCCGAGGTAAACTGTATACACAAAGCATCTCTTTTAGTAAGAACCCCAGTTCCATTTACATCAAACAAATCACGTATCGAAAAGCCATCCTCATATGATGCTTTTGTTTTTCTATCTTCCTCAAAAAACATATTCATTGGTGGCTGTGGGGTTAAATGCTTCCAAATAATACTTTCAAAATTTGTTTGGTTTAAAACATTGTACTTGTAATCCCTCTCACCCCAATAATCCACTCTATATATATCCGCCAATTGAGATGATGTCCTATTACGATTTTTGATGGCTATCAATATGCAGACACCTTGTTTAATGTCAAATACATTTTCGTCCTTACTTCCATCAGGAGCCACCTCTTGTCTATTTGCATTACCATGCAGATCGATAATATATATTCTGCTAAACTCTCTCATTAATGCAGATCGCATCCCTCTAAAAATTGGGCCATCAAGGAAGCCATGAGGATTGATGAAAGCCAAAACTCCCTTATTTACTCTTTCAATGATTGAATGTCCATATCTGATAAATTTTATGTAATCGTCATTTATTGGCTTAGAATTCTTTTCTTTTAACTTGCTTACTCCATCAGCCTCTTTTTTGTAAAGATCCATTAATGAATCAATCCAGTCTCCTTTATTGGCGCTTTCCGTGCTATAAGGTGGATTTCCAATAATCACATTGATCCCTTCATTTTTCTTTACTGCATTCGCTGCAATCGACTCTGTCGCCAAGGGATCATCAAACAGAGTCATTTGCATGTCAGATTTGCCGGGTTCCTCAAGCGTATTCGTCAGATACACATTTAAACGGGAATCCGAGTCAAACTCATATCCTGTATCCTTAAGAACCATAGCCAGTTTCATATGTGCTACAGCATAAGGAGCCATCATCAGTTCGAAGCCATTCAAACGTGGCAATAAATGCCTAGGAACATACTCATTCCAAGCCATTTTCAGTTCAGCCGTACTAATCCCGCTATTCTTCTCTTTGAAATTCTCATAAATCTGCAGGATTGCCTGCCGCAGGAAGGTTCCCGTTCCGGTGGACGGATCCAACACCTGGATTGCCGGTACATCTTTCGTGTCCTCTACCTGTGTACGATAGAAACCATCCACACGTTTCTTACTATCGCGCATATACTTGATTTTCTTTGTCTCTGTCGATGCCAAGCCATCTTCCAAACCAAACTCCGTCTTGATTATGGAATCCACTGCACGAACGATGAAGTTCACCACAGGCTGAGGCGTATAATAAACGCCTCTCTGTACCTTCTGATCCTTATCATACGCAGTCAGAAATTCTTCATAGAAATGAATAACCGGATCTTCTCTTCCGCCTCCGGTTTGCCTGTTAAAGTCAGTTATAATAGCATCCGTCTTCGTATGGAGCAATAGATCCACCACATTGCCGATTTCCAACTCGTCGTAGGAGAGCTTGCTGTTGTTCTGAGAACCAAGGCACTCTTTCATCAGGTTCTTCAAGAAGGGATTTGTATTCGGGATGCACTCAACTGCTTCGGCAGCGCTAAAATCATCCTGTGTTTCATCCATACAGCGTGCAGAGAAAAGTCCATATACCACTGTCTGCGCATACATATCTGCAAACTGCGTCTCCGTCATATCATGGATCAAGGTGTCCTTGAATTTCTCGTAGAGCTGATGTACATATCCGTTCTCTGTCTCCACTTCCAGAGTTTCCAAAATGCGGTTGCGGATTCCTCTGGCTTCCGTCGCCAGCTGCACCGTCAGTGTGGATGCATCATGGATCGTCTGCCGATATCCCGTTGTAAATGCCTTCGACCAGTCATCATGCCATTTTTGCGTATCGTATACATCCACAGGCCAAGTCAGATTTTTTAGCCTGATCTCAAAATGCTGTATGTTGATCGGATCCTCAATTGCAGGAGCGCAGTAAATCATCTTGATCTGCGGTAGGCCGAATTCCTTATCTTCAAAGTGCGCAATACCGATGGTGCGGTTATTATCCTCTCCCCAAAAGCAGATAAAGAGCAGATCCTTCTGATCCCACACCGCATGATCAGCGGAATTTCTCTTCTTTGGAATGAGCCCGGAGAGTACCTTTCTTAAAGCAGTGACCTCGAATTTCTTACTGTCAAACTCAACAGAGAAGATCCCCCACTTCTGTCCTTCCACCAGGGGCTGAAGCTGTCTGAGAGACTTAATTCTTGCAAAAGCTTCTTCCTTAAGTCCCAGATCTTCCGCCTCAAAATCGTAGGATATATCCTCTATATCTTCAAAATCATCCATATCAATATCCCAACTGAGCACATTTACAAAATAAGTGATCAGTCGATTCATCGTTCCGATATTTCTGATATCACTGCTCATAAGAAAACCTCCGTCAGCTTATCTGCATCCAGGTTACCAGCCGCGGCTTCACTCCGATCGGAGCCTGTACGGCACGCATATAGGATTTTTTGATGTAACTTTCTATCTTCTTTCTCACCGCTGCAAAGTCTTCTTCCGTAGTGGTGAGTTTCCTCGGTTCATCCGATTCGCACTGAATTGCCTTCCAGATCTCATAAGTTTGATCATAAATATCTCCGGTCGCAGGATCCACCATATACCATCGGTAAAGTCCGTCTCCATCTGACCATGAGCCATCAACTCTCTTTGTGGGAAGCTCATAGCAGAAGAAATAGCCGGATCTGGTAGATACCTTCTTACCACTATGCATCTTCTTCGGCAGAGTAAGCACTGTCTCGTCGTATCCGGGGTTTGCTGCCAGCAGATCCTGATAAGCCAACGCCATCTCTTCATCACTGGAAGTAGCCCCTTCATACTGCGAATTAAATTCTTTCAAGGCTTCATAATCATCTTCCGGAGTCAAAAGCTTCTTCCCCTCGATACCAAAGGTCTTGGAAATCCGAAGGGTCTTCCGGGATACCGTCCGGTATAACGACAACAGCTGTTCCAATTCAGTCGGCGGCAGGAAATTCCAGTAGAATGCTTTTTCCCTGTCTTCCTTGTATTCCGGATGATCCTGGAGCAGTTTTTCCTCTACCTCCGCATTTCTTCTCCTGTCTACACGTCCGATCCTCTGCATCAGGCGTACCGGGTTCCAATGAAGCTCATAGTTGATCAGACAGGATGCATCCTGCAAATTCAGGCCTTCTGCCAGAACATCTGTAGCTATCAGAATATCTATCTCATCATCAATGTCCGCTGAAGTCTTGTCGTTATAATATGGAGCAAATCGTTGCACCAGATCGTGTCGGTTGCCTTTGCTCTGTCCGTCTACTTCTGCAAGCCCGCTAAAACCGGACTTCTGTAATTCCTTATATATGTATTTTGCTGTAGCTCTGAACTCGGAGAAGATAATGACCTTCTTCCCCGCCACATGGGGGTCTTCTTTCAGAATCCGGATCAGTTCCCGGATTTTGTCATCATTCTCAGGCTTAAAGCCCATGATATCCTGAATGAATTCCGCCAGCACCTCCATATCCAAAATGGTGTCATCCAGCATCGCCCGGATATCGAAGTCCTTAATATCCAGGTTTTCCTCAACCTCCCATACATAATCCGGCAGGTCATCCTCCAATTCTTCCACGGATGTCATTATGTTTTCTTCAATGAACTTGTCTACAAACTCACTGATTGCTTCTTGCTTATTCAAAAAACGTTCCAGCTGTTTCTGATTCCCCTGATTCTGGTAATCAAGAATAAACTTGCGCAGCCTTGCATAAATACGGATACAGGTTTCCGCAAATGCCTCTACGGAGCTTTCAAACCGCTTCAAGAGCAACTGACGAATCAGATTTACCACTTGTTGCTGCCGTCCGGATTTCATCTCGTCAATCTTCGACTTATCACCAATGTAATAAATATCCTCATATGGCGAATAAACTGCCAATGCAAGGATAGGCATATTTTTTCCCGTTTTTTTATCTTTTCGGTAGAAAGAATCTACAAAATGGTCAATCAGGCTCCCATAGGACTTACGCAACGAATAATTTGCCACTATCGGCGCCTGGCGGATTGAAAAGAGCACCTTCGCCCCTTCCTCATTGGATAAACTCTTCTTGACATAAGCACGGCTTCTTTGCACAACCAGTTCATTCACCAGCATATCTCCGCGGAAGATATCGTCGGAAACATCAACAGAATCCGATACGCTTGTCCCAGTCATCGTGGTAAGCTTTGCTTCCATCTTCTTGAAATGTCCCTGTAGGCTGTGTATCCCCAGAGGCGCCGGTGCAAAATAATCATCCTGCCTATGAGTGAACAGTTCAATCAAATGCTGAAGATCAAGAAAGCTATTATTAATCGGGGTTGCCGTCAGCATGAACATCTGCTTCTGTCGACCGGTAGCCATCATATCAAACAGCTTACGGTAACGGTTGGATGAGCGGTTCCGGAAATGGTGAGCCTCATCGATCACCACGATCTCCGCCTGCTCTGCGATCTGCCGCATCAGATTCTCATTCTTTTCCAGAAGCAGATCTGTATGATTGATGATCTTGAAGGGGAAGAAACCCTCCAGTATCTCCGGAATGTATTTCTTTATGGTTGTCTCCCAAACGGATACCCTGGCTGCTGCCGGCACCATTAGAACAACATTCTTACGCTCTTTTTTAACGAATCTCTCAACCAGCATCAAGCCGACAAAGGTCTTGCCCAGACCAACGCCATCGCATAGGAATGCACCTGAGTAATGGTTTGCTATCTCCACCATACTGTTGTAGCCGTCCTTCTGATATTGGGACAGCCCCCTATATACAACAGATTCATGATTTTCCCATTCGGATATTGTCTCTTCTCTACTTTTGAAATACTCATACATAGAGCGCAGGTATACATCATAGGGGCTGTACTCCTTACAATGGTTCTCTATCACCTCCAACACAGCCTCTGTGATATCTACCGCTTCATTCCATCGTTCCTCAAACCACAACTGAAGTTCTGCAACCTCATTATCTACCTGTACATTCAGTTCCATATTCTTGGTCAGACCAGCATGTGTGAAATTGCTGGATCCAACCAGGGCATAACCATCCGGCAGATTCATCGATGAGATAAACTGCTTTTTATAGTCATCACGGAAGTAAGTGATATAAGCCTTTGCATGGAATTTATTCTTATCAAAAACTCTGCATTCAATTCTTCTTTTCTTCATAGCATCGACAATAGCCGACACACCAATCAGGAACTCGTTATGCTCCTGCTCCTCGTCCACACTGTCATTCAATCTGGACAACAGTGACTCTACAACTTTGTCGATGACCTCCTTGGTACGCTTTGTCATTTCGCTTCCAAGGATGATGCGCATCTTTTCCAGTTTCTGCCAACTTTGGTCAAGATCAAGCAGACCCCCTATCTCCAGATAGCCAGTCGCTACATCCATCTGCTTAGAAACAGAACACCATTCCGTCAGGTATTTCCTAACGCTCTGTTCCTCCGATGAATTATCTACAACATACAAAGTTTTATGCTCCATGATACCGTCCTCACTCTTCTGAATCCTGTAGTTCTTCATCCGGTAGGATTTCCATTATGTCCCCTACATCACACTTTAATTCCTTGCAAATACGCATAATTACTTCCATGGATACAGTTTCTTCCTTCCCCATCTTTGCCAGCGTATTTGAACTCATGCTTACAGCATCACGGAGCTCACTTTTACTCATTTTTTTATCTATCAGCAGCTTCCATAATTTATTATAACTAACCTTCATGCAGATACCTCATCACCAGAATACTAAACTGTAGCACCTAATGATGAGAATACCACATATCACTCATTTATACAAGATTAAAAATTGGCGAACATGCACCAAACATTCTGCTTTAAGAACCAAAACATCATAATTATTAATTATTAATGATCCGAGGAGCACCATAAGCGCCAGTTTACGGTGAACCTGCTAATTCTACTTTGGAAGTCAAAGCACGCATTACATTTCTGGCTACGCAATTCCAATAACATCTTCATATTCGAGCGTACGAAGCATACTGTTGGAAAGAGGGCTTATTTCATATAAACGATCCGCCTGATTCATTATCGCCGTTTCAAGAAAATTCCTTACCATTCTGGCATTCGCAAAATTATCTTTTCCCGCAAATGATGGTTTCTTTTTTGTTATGCTCGCATTGAAGCCAAGTGTTAACTCACTCTTTTCCTTTTCCAATACTTTGTCTGCGAAATATCCTTCAGCTATTTCAAGAGCATCTTCCGTCGATTCGTATTCCGCTTCTTGCATCATTTTCTGATAAATCTTAAGAAGTTGATCCGCGTCATAATCTTCAAAGTTGATAAATCGGTTAAACCTTGACTTCAGCCCAGGATTCGAATTAATAAACTGGTTCATCAGTTCTGTGTAGCCTGCAGCAATGACAACCAGATCCTCTCTTTCATCCTCCATGGCTTTGATCAATGTATCTACCGCCTCCCAACCAAAATCATTCTCAGATCGTTTATATGTCAGCGCATAGGCTTCATCAATGAAGAGGACTCCACCCTTAGCTTCTTTTATCACTTCCTTAACCTTCAATGCAGTGTGTCCGACGTATCCTGCAACCAACCCTGACCTGTCTACTTCTACGAGATGACCTTTTGAAAGAAGACCCAGGTGGTGGTAGATTTTAGCGATCAGACGTGCAACAGTTGTTTTCCCTGTCCCAGGATTTCCGTAAAAAACCATATGCTGAGTGACAGGCAATTGTGCCATCCCTCTCTCATCTCTGATCTGACGGATTGTATTGAAGTGGATCAGCTGCCTGACAGTTGCTTTCACCTTATGAAGTCCAACCAGACTGTCCATCTGTCCAAGCAGCTCATCCAGTGTCTCAACACTGTCTTCTTCTCTATGATTGCTTCCCCTGTTCTGTGAGTTTCTGATAGTTGATATCTCCACGGATTGATCCGTATGAGCGGCCATGGTGGCTTCTTCCGGCCCTTTATAATTTGCCCGGTAATAGCTTCGCATGTTGGTGATATAAGTATTAAGGTCATCCCTTTCGCTCTGCGTCACTTCACGGTCACAGGCTATAAACTCTTTTCCCAATGCCTCGTAAAGGCAGATATACCTTTCTGCCTGCGAATAATCCAACTTTCCTTCTTTCTCGTAGCGCAAATTGTCACGTTTCACAAGCTTCTTCAGCGTAAGCGGTGCACGCTGCTCAAAAGTGGTACTGTATATGTTCTCTTCTTCAATCTTCCGGCACATCTCCTCCGGTGAGAGCTGTTCACCCAGATAGTTATTGATAAATTCGGATTCCGCTGTTTCTATGGAACCGTCTGACGCCGAAAGGTAGAGAATATAAGACAGCATTTCTTTCCTGGCGAGCCTGTCTATCCTGTTCCGTTGTGTCCCGGGATCATCGGCCGTATCTGCAGCAAGTACCGCCACAGACATAAGTTCCTCTATCATTCTTTTCACGTTATCTTCCACCGCAATCCTCCTACACTTTCTTTTCAGGTGCCTTTACTGATCCCGATACACTCCTGTTTTTCTTTGGAGCACGAACCCCTCCGGATCCTCTATCCTTATTCCCACGGCATTTCCCGTAATCCAAAATGATGTCCGTGTGAAGCTTCTCAGTATTGCCCTCTATGTAAGACCGCATCATTCCAAGATATAGCTGAGCACCCTCCCGTTCCTCAGGCATCATCGTTTCTCCTGTTCTCCCGTTTGCTTCCACCAAACCGACAGTGATAAGCCGGTAAAAGTCGAAAAGCGCCTCCCCCAGATCTGTCTGGGTTTTAATCCCGTTCTGGTACAGTGCATTGTCCATCGCCACAAAAATCTTCAAAACAATCGGAGGATCTTCTTCAAACTCCGTACTGTAGATGTTATTTTCTTTTATCAGATCATTCAGTTTCGAAGGTGTCACATGCATATCCAGGATTTCTCCGATAAACTGCGCTTCATCCCATGAGATCACGCCGTCCGTTGCCGCCAGGTAGGCCATAAAATAGAGCACATTGGCTTTCAGAATGTCGGAAATGCTTATGTCATTCTCTATACCCGTTGTTTCATGGAAATTGGTTTTTTCTTCCATCTGGTCGCACACCTTATACATTTGGCTTACTGCCTCTTTTAAAGCCTGAATTTCCATGAGTACCCTCCCTCTTTTCTGCCCTATAGATATACCAATCATATCTCGGAAGCTTTCCTGAGTGGTCGCCAAAAAAGCGACAAAAAAAGGGAACGCCATCAGGTGCTCCCCTGGATTTCGGTAGACTCTTCTGTTTTTTTCAGCTTTTCCATTGATTCATGGTATCGTTCTACGGCATGTTTAATAAGCCACTGCTCGTTTTCACCAATCC
>CADBNQ010000044.1 GCA_902796045.1 uncultured Lachnospiraceae bacterium
CACTGAAAAAAGGTAACCCTCCTCAGTCAGATTTGTCCCCATGCTCACACAGAAACAATCCTGAAAGCTTGATGAACAGCCGATCAGGACAAAATGCACTTTCTCTCTGATCTTCTTATAGAAGCTGTCCACATGCATGCCGTTATGAAGATAAATCTGATCCAGCCTCTTTAAGGCATGCATATCGCAGCTGCGAAGGAAGACAAGCGCCTCACTGTCATCGATGTCTGCTTCCTTGATCACATTTTCTGTAAAAAAGAACAAGGTCTGCGAAAGAGGTGTCAGAATCTCCTTGAAAGAAAAATCTGATTTCTTCTCGAATTCTATCTCTGAACTATTCCTGACGAAGTCGTAGATCACCACATCGGTATCAGTGAACCGCCCTTGTCCCTTCTTCAATACAGGTGCATATAGCCGATATTTCTCTCTAAGTCCCGCAAGCACCTGGTCAAATTCTGTCCGGGTCAGTGTGAACCCCATATAATACCTCCCTTTTTTATAATTTAAGTCTATAGATTGTCTTTGTCAGTTTCGCTGTTCTTTTTTCAGCATCATCCGAAGCAGCATCAAAACCACGTATCCCACCAGCATGGAGGTGACCCAGATCTGAAGTCCCGCCAGCTGAGTACATGCGAATCCCAGGCCCTTACTGCCATGCTCCGTCAGATATCCGGCCATCTTCTGTGTGGCAACCACACCGATGGCCATGGGGAAGGTCAGTCCCGCAAATCCCGGATAAAATGTAAAAGAGAAGAAGTCCGGCAGCTTAAAAAGGATAAATGCCAGAGAGGCCAGGACACAGATATACATAAAGGAAAGCAGGGCAGAATTAGGTGATCCGTACACATTGATCAGGCTGACCACACAGAGGCTGCAGGGGGCCAGCAGTACAGCCATAGTATGATAAGTTGCTGCCTTGATCTCCACTTTAAACAGTCTCCAGATCATGAAAGGAAGCAGTACCACATAGATGATACAGCCGTAGATGGTAATCACTTTCAGCAGGGGACCTGCATTCATGGCTCCGCCTGTGACACAGGCAACCATCCAGCCATTGTAGGTCACATACCAGCTGGGCATCATAGGGATAAAATCCCTCCCGGCAATAACCTTGGCGAAAGTGTGCCGGACGGTAAAGATGATGATCTGAACAAAATGGAGGCCCACTCCGATCATCCAGATGATCTTGCCGGGGCCGAACCCCATCTCATAATAAAAGCTTCCCAGAACCATCAGACACATGCAGAAGGAGCCATATAAACTACATGGGATAGTCAGAGCATACTCCTCCAGAAAAGCTCCCGGGTAGCGGACGATCTTAAAGATAAAAGCAAGGATCAGAAGGCTTCCGCAGCCCATGACCAGCCAGCGCAGCCAGATAAATCCCAGTCCCCCGTACACATTTGCCATGGTCAGCGCACTCAGGCAGGTAGCTACTGCCGGAATCGGCAGCCTTTTTATTCTTTCTAACATAGTCTTGCTCCCCCCTATCCGGTGTATGATTCGTCGTAAGAAAACTCAAAGTTATCCTTGATATGGAAAAAGTCAGAATAATCGATCTCAAACAGTGGTTTCTTTACTTTGCGCACATCGAGCCTGCGGGCGATCATCTGCTGGAGCACGCCGCCATAAGCCAGATCTCCCTGCAGAAGGGCGCCGATGATCTTACCGTCCTTATGGACAATCTTCTTGTAGACCCCGTCTTTGTCATAGGTTTCCACACAGATATCCGGATCTTCGTCCAGATTCGGATTCACCTCTCCTAAAGACATGGTGGATATATCCAGAAAACGCATGGTAGACTTGCTGGCAAAGAAGTCCGTCATCTTTGCCCTTTCTCCAGCCATGTTGGCCGCTGCGATCATCCCTTCCTTCACTGCGACAGGCCAGATGGGACTCAATCCGGACACGTCGCCGGCCCCGAAGATATCTGGATCGTTGGTCCGGCCCTCCTCGTCGTAGACCAGGCCGAAGCGGGAAAGCTCCAGGCCGCTGTCTGCCAGGAACTCCACATTGGACCGCACGCCGGCAGTCACGACAAAG
>CADBNQ010000045.1 GCA_902796045.1 uncultured Lachnospiraceae bacterium
CTGGCTGTTACCTATCCTGAGATCGCCGAGATGCAGACAAAGGCCATCATCCGCGCAGCCATCAATGTTCAGAAGGCTCATCCGGAGTGGACTATCGTTCCTGAGATCATGATCCCGCTGGTAGGAGACAAGACAGAGCTTAAATATGTCAAGAAGACTGTTGTAGAGACAGCAGACGCTGAGATCGCAGCTGCAGGCGCTGACCTGAAGTATGAAGTTGGTACTATGATCGAGATCCCGAGAGCAGCCTTACTTGCTGATCAGATCGCTGAGGAGGCAGAGTTCTTCTGCTTCGGAACCAACGACCTGACACAGATGACATTTGGCTTCTCCCGTGACGACGCCGGTAAGTTCTTAGAGCCTTGTTACGATGCCAAGATCTTCGAGAATGATCCATTTGCCAAGCTTGACCAGTCTGGTGTAGGTATGCTTATGGAGATGGCAGTAGAGAAGGGCAAGAAGGTTCGCCCGGATCTTCACTGCGGTATCTGTGGAGAGCACGGCGGAGATCCTTCTTCCGTAGAGTTCTGCCATAAGATCGGCCTTGACTATGTATCCTGCTCACCATTCCGTGTACCGATCGCACGTCTGGCAGCAGCACAGGCAGCCATCGCTGAGAAATAATTGTTAATCAGTTAATCACAATACAGACTTAAAGGGGCGTCGCAATGACGCCCCTTATTTTGTGCAATTTTATTCCTGGCAGTTTCCGCCTTGCCTGAGCCGGGCTATGTTTGTGGCTGCCGTTTCTTTCTGATCAGGTTAAAGATGATGATGGCCAGGAAGATGAGCAGACCTGCCGAGGTGACGATAAAAGTCAGCTTCAGGCCTGATAACTGATAATGCATCCGGACATCATGTTTTCCTTTGGGGATATTCAGCCCCATGTACTGGTAGTTGGCCCGGTAGATGGGAACTTCCTTTCCGTCTACGTAAGCAGTCCAGCCTCCCTGGCAGGGGAGGGAGAAGACCAGCATCTTATCGGTGTCAAGGTCCACATGGCCTGTGATGGTGTTGTTGTGGATGGTCATGTCTTCAAGGACATCTGCCCTGCGGGCATTGACTGCTTCTACGTATCCGTCCATGGGCTGGGAGTAGACCTTGATGCTGTCACAGTTCATGGAACCGGCAAGCTTGAATTTCAGTCTGCAGTTATGGATCTTCCCGGTGTGATAGCCCAGATGGAAGATATGCTGACTCGTGCCGGTCTTGTAGGCATCGGTCCTGAAAGCGTAACGGTACTGTACATCATCTGAGGTGATTCTGACACTTCTGTAATCCTTCTTTCCCTCATCAATATCAGTGGTCTCCCCTGAGAATACAACATAGGTTTCCGAGTTTGGTTCACTGTCAAAGTGGAGGGTCATGGAGGCCCATTTCTTATCAAAATAGATCATGCCGTTCTCGATGCGGATCCCGTCATAGTCTGCGGTGTAGGGGATCTCATGGGAGAGAAGAGGCACTTCCAGTTCCTGCTTCAGATTGCTGCAGCTTTCCATGGCCTCGTCATCCACGATGGCGGCGTGCATGGAAACCTCCTGCCGGGTTACGCCATTTTCCTTTAACATGGAGGAGTCAGAGACCACTGTGTCGTAGGAGTAGGCCAGAGGCAGGGGATACTGGTTCTCATAGATGGGCAGGCCGTCTTTAGTCCGGTAGATCTCCCTGTAGCCGAAGGGGATAACGGAAGCATATTCATTGGACACGCACCCCAGATATCTGACGGAAGCCAGGGCATTCATAAATGTCCGGAAATTATAATCAAAGATCCGGACCATGGTCCAGTCGCTGTTTCCCATCATCCGGTTGTAGTCCACGATGCTCCCGTTGAGGGTGGAGCTGAAGGTGGACAGGTCGTTGAATCCTTTGACCAGACTGTAGCAGTTGGAGTTGCTGGATCCTCTGATGTTGGTACAGCGGAAAAAGTCCTTGGATTCATTGTATCCGGGGATCTTGTCAATGTCCCTGAGGGAGGTCTCCTCAAGTCTTTTTATGGAATCAAAATTAGTATATCCGATGGACAGCTTGCCCTTGCTGTTGGTTTTCATGATGAAATTGGATCCGTTGAAGGCCAGGATGAGGATCGTCAGGCCTCCCAGGACCAGCTTGCCGGTATGAGGCGGGATCCCGACCTCCCTGATGTTGACCACCAGCATGATGCATAAGGTCACGGCCAGGAAAGCGAAATCAGCGAAGATGGTCGTAAACTGCATCCGCTTATCAAAATAGATGAGCAGACCGTAATAGATGGTGGCCCCGGTGCAGATCAGGATGTCCTTCCGGGTCAGTGTGTGCATCTGGTCAAGGCAGAGGGCGACAAGGAAGGCCGTCAGGACCGCGTAAATGAAAGACCAGCGGTTGGTGATGCTGCTGAAGCCGCTGAAGACAAAGGCTGCCACAGGCAGGATGCAGAAGGCAGTCAGCAGGCAGAACATGATCCGAAGCTCCTTCCGGTTCTTTTTGGTAAAGAGGAAGATGGCTCCGAAAAAGGCCAGGGGGACAGTTCCGATCTTCAGCCACTGACCAGGTGTAAAGGTGTAGTTGATGGACGACAGGAAGAGGTCGGAGATCCATGACTGCCGATAATAAAGGTTAAAACCTGCCAGGAGGGCATCAAGCTTGTTCCCCTCCGACCTGCCGGAGCTTAAGTAGCCTCCGAAATGGGTGGCGATGGATATGACACCCATACTGCATCCAAGAAGATAGCTTCCTGCGATGATCAGGCCCCTGGTGAAGAAGGTCTTAAAGTTCCGGTATTCTTTTGTGCAGAGGATCCTGCTGATAAAATAGAGCCCCAGCACAATGGTATTCATATAGAGGAAATAGTAGGAGCACAGGAGGGACAGGGCCACAGCCACAGTGAACATGTACCATTTTCTGTGCCTGATGATCCTCTCGATCCCGACTACAAGAAGGGGGAGGAGGATCATGGTGTTGATAAAGGTAAAATGTCTGGTGCCGGCAAAGACGGCAAAGCCTGAGAAGGCGTATGCCAGGCTGGCTGTCCAGGATGCCAGCCAGGACCTTCTGAAGTAGATGGCCAGCTGGGAGAAGCTCAGTCCTGCCAGGAAAAATCTCAGTATGTGGAGGAAGGTGTAGGTTGCGTCCAGGTTCTTCTTGGGCAGGATCAGGTACAGCCAGTAGAGGGGCTCAAAAGTGATGGACACAGTGGACCCCATCCCTGAGGTATAATCGTACACCGGGATATCTGTATCGCCGGAAGCGAGGCAGCGGAAAACCTCGGGAACATAGCGCAGGAACCGGTGCAGCTTGGGGATGTACTGGGACAGGGCATCTCCCGTCCAGACCAGAGATTTATGCATCTGAATGATCGGAAGAAAGACCAGAAGAGCCGTGATCAGGAAGAGGACCGTGTACCCTGCCAGATAAATGACCAGGCAGCGCAGGTTTCTTCGTGAGAAAACGCGTCCCCTGGCCGGGCCGTCGAGCAGGATGACCGATTCCCCCAGCCAGCCTTTCAGTCTGCCTGAGAGTACGATGATCTTTTCCTTAAGAGGCGCAAAAAGGTCCAGTATAATGATCAGGAAGAAAGCGCCAAAGCTGCCTGCCGTCACATAAAAAGGCCTGTCCATCCACAGGAGGACAAAGAGGACCGAAAGGCCGGCGAGACCCAGAAGGGAGAACAGATTGACCCTGTCTTTCACGCTCTTTATGGTCAGCTTTCCAGCCGGCTCATTATAGATCCCCCAGAAAAAGGGGAAAAGGTGGGTGGCGATGGGGATACAGCCGAACTTATCCCCGCCTATGAAAATCCCTATGAAGGCATATCCGATGATCCTTGACGGAATAAAAGTCAGGAGAAAGCCAGCAGCCGTGATGACCCCTGCCAGGACCTTCCCTTTGGGATGGCGGGCAAGGAAGGGGATCAGGCCTGTCGCGATCAGATACAGGAATCCCAGGCTGGCCAGGATACCGCATGTATCCGGGACAATGTTAAAAGCCAGGACATTGCGGATGGATAAAAAGAGATCCTGGTCCTGGAGCAGATACAGGGAGGGTACGCCGAGGATCACATAAGCCAGAAAGAGCAGCCCCGCCCATTTCACAAGGGTGGTCTTAAAATGATCAGGATCCTTTTCGGTGTCTGCCTTTCTCAGACAGCCGGCAATATGACGGCCGGCCAGGAAGAACATGGCAGCCTGGCAGACGGCGATGATCCCGTTCATTAAAAAGACCACAGCCTGGGGGAAGGCTATGACCCGCACAGCGATGAAAAAAAACAGAAAAATAAGATAAACAATAATCATAAATCCTCCTTAAAATTCTATCAGAGGCCGGCTCAGCCGGCAGGTTATTTTCTTTATGTTATTCTACTTTACATTTATTAGGAATTCAAGTAGAATAATACCCAGTGCAAACATTCATCAGATTCTGGACCAAAGCTCCCTCATCTGATGGAAGCGATCTTTCTCCCTCTCATAGAAGAGGGAGTCACAATCGAAAATGATGTAAAGGCAGGATTGAGTAGATGATAAAGATTATTTCAGATAGTACATGTGATTTGTCCAGGGACCTGCTGGACAGGTACCAGGTTTCCATTATTCCCCTCCACATATTGTTGGACGAGGAGGAGTATGAGGATGGCGCGGGCATTACGCCTGATGAGATTTTTGCCTGGTCAGACGCACATAACGAGACCCCGAAGACCTCCGCTCCTTCGATTGACACTGCGATCAGTGTCATGAAGCCTTTTATTGATGAAGGCTGTGAACTGATCTGTTTTGCCATCTCTGAGTCTTTTTCCAGCTCCGCCAACATTATGAGGCTGGCGGCTGAAGAGCTGGATGCGGAGGACAGGGTGACGGTGATCAATTCCCAGAACCTTTCCACAGGAATCGGCCACCTGGTCATAGAAGCAGCCATCATGGCCGGCCGGGGGATGAGTGCAGACCAGATCTGCCAGGAGATCGACAGGCTGATCCCCATGGTCAGGTCAAGCTTTGTGGTGGATACCATGACCTACCTGCGCAGGGGAGGCCGCTGCAGTTCCGTGGTGGCTCTGGCCGGGTCCGCCTTAAAGCTGCATCCTGAGATCATCGTGGAAGACGGCGCCATGCATGTGGGCAGGAAATACCGGGGCAGACTCGACAAGGTGATTGAGAAATATGTGAAAGACCTTGAGCCGGAGCTGGCCAAGGCCAGGAAGGACCGTGTCTTTATCACCCATTCGGGCTGCTCTGATGAGATTCTTGAGGGTGTCAGAGATTCCCTTAATAATCTTGATCACTTTGATGAGATTCTGGAAACCAGGGCTGGAGGTGTGATTTCCAGCCACTGCGGACCGGGAACCCTGGGCGTTCTTTTTATGGCCGGGGAGTAAGTAAGCGATATGGAGGCTTAACTGATGAAAGAGTATAACAGGTACAGACCTGTCTATCATGCCAGTGTCCCGGAAGGCTGGTCCAATGACCCCAATGGCCTGATCTATTATAAGGGTAAAGTACACATGTATTTTCAGTATTATCCATATAAAGCCGAGTGGGGACAGATGCACTGGGGCCATTTTGTAACCGAAGATTTTATCCACTGGGAGATCCGTCCGACAGCCCTGGTCCCTGACCGTGATTATGAGGAGGGTTTCGGCTGTTTCTCAGGAAGCGCTGTGGAGATGGACGGGAAGCTCTGGCTTATGTACACAGCAGCCCGGCCTGCCGTGCAGAGTCAGTGTCTGGCTTATTCGCAGGACGCTGACCATTTTGAAAAGATTGCTGAGAATCCTGTGCTCACGGCAGATATGCTGAACGGGGATATACGGCCCGAAGCTTTTCGGGATCCCAAGATCCTGAAACGGGACGGTTTCTATTATTGCCTGGTTGGTGCCAGGATGACCGGTGAGGGCTGCCAGAAAGATAAAGAAGAGAAACCAGCCTACGGTAATATAGTTTTATGTAAATCGAAGGATCTCTTTTCCTGGGAATACTGCGGCAGGCTTTTAAAGCCGCAGCCGGGAATCGATGAGGCCTTCTTCAGGGTGGACGGGGTCTATGAGTGCCCGGATTATTTCGTCTGTGACGGAACCGAGGTTCTCTTTGCCAGTGTCCAGAACCTTCCCAGGATGGGGATGCATTTTCAGAATGCCTTTTCTCCTGTTTATATGACAGGACACCTGGATTTTGAGACCGGACATTTTGCCATTGAGTCCATCGATGATCTGGACAGCGGCTTTGATTTCTATGCTGCCCAGGTTGTCCATGTCCCTGACGGCAGGCATATCATGCTTGCATGGAAGGAGATGTGGCACAGGACTTACCCCACGGTGAAAGATAACTGGATCGGGACTTATTCCCTTCCCAGGGAACTGACCTTCCGGGAGGGACACCTCATTCAGAAACCGGTCAGGGAGATTGAAGCCTGCCGCCGCAGCCCGGTATCGGCCGGCCCCATCATTCTGAATGATACAGTGATTACTGTTCAGGGGATCGAGGGAAAGACCATCGAGATCGACCTGCTTTTCGGAGGCGGGAATGCCGACCGGTTCGGCGTCAGCCTTTTTAAGGGTAGGACCCATGAGACTCTGGTCTATTATGACAGGAAGATGAAGGCGGTTGTGTTTGACCGCACCAGGGCAGGACAGCCTGTGGATGAGGAGAACGATACAGTGCGCTGCTGCCCGGTGGGCGAGAAAAAAGAACTGGCCCTTCGCATTTTTCTTGACGTGTCCTGTGTGGAGGTCTTCATTGATGGAGGCCGTTATGTCATGAGCGGCAATGTATATCCGGATCCGGATGATACCGGGGTTGCCTTCTTTGCCGTTGGAGGGACCGCTGCCTTAAGGTCGGTCAGGAAATATGAAATAAATGTTTAGGAGCAGTTTATGGGTATCAAGACCATCATCAAAGAAATATCAGTAGCAGGACATACCCTGAATCTGTCCGTGGAGGTGCGCAGCGATCATTACAGAGCCGGTGTGCGTGCTCCCAGGATCGAGGCGGTCTTTGACAACGATGTTGACAGCCGGAGGCTGGTCCTCCATACCAACACCTTTGGCATCGATGAGGAGACCGGAGAGGCGGTCGGCTATGCCACCTACTTTCATTATATGGAGGATGTCTTCTGGGATTGCCGGTGGACAGACTGCCGTCTCTGGCTGGATGTGGAGTATGATGGGGTCATCTATGAGAAGGCCCCCCTGGAGACGGATGCCTGCCAGGCAGGAAGAAAGGATGTCCTGACATTCTGCGGTGACCATTACAGACTGCATTTTCCCGAGGGGGTTGACTGCCTGCAGCGGATGGAACTGGGTCCGCTTACGGCCATCCTGGCCATCCTGCTCCATCTGGGCACTGCTCTTTTGGGGATTATACTGCTCCCATGGTTCTGTCTGGATGTTCTGGGCATGCTCCTGCTTGGGACAGAGTATGTGGAAGGAGATGTGGAAGGCAGCTTCATCAAGCGATATATTTTCTACGTCAGCTGGCGCTACTTCGGCTTTGGCAGGAATAAAAAGGGCGTGGCCGGTATGAAGATTAATTTTCTTCAGCTTTCCTACCAGCTCTTTTCAGCCTTTCGTCCCCGGAAGAAGAATCTGCTTTTCCTCTCCACCAGGCGAAAGGACCTGACCGGCAATTTCGAATATGTTTATGAATATCTTAAGGGGGATCCTGCTGTTAAGATCAGGTTCTGGCTGCATCCGGAGGAGATCCGCCATGCATCTTTCAGGTCCCTCTTTGACCTGGCTCTCAAGGCTTCCTCGGCCAAAGTGATCCTGATCGATGACTATGTCCTCTTTCTCGAGAACATGGGTATCTCCAGAAAGACAAAGATCGTCCAGCTATGGCATGCCTGCGGGGCTTTTAAGACGTTCGGCTTCTCGAGGATCGGAAAGAAGGGCGGCCCTCTCCAGGAGGCAGTCACCCACAGGAACTACAGCTATGCCTTTGTGTCCTCTGCCAGTGTCGCCAAATATTATGCAGAAGGCTTCGGCATCTCTGAGAAGAAGGTGATTCCCTACGGAATCCCGCGGACGGATATGTTTTTTGATGAGATGGTCAGAGCCGAGAAGCGGGAAAAGCTCTATACAGACTATCCATGCCTGAAGGATAAGAAGGTCATATTGTTTGCTCCCACCTTCCGGGGGGACGGCAAGCAGACGGCTTATTATGAGAAGAGGAGATTTGACCCCAACCTGCTGGTAGAAGAACTGCCGGAGGATGTGGTCCTGATCATAAAACATCATCCCTTTGTCAGGCTCAGCTATTCGATTGATGAGAAATACAGGGACAGAGTTTTTGATTTCTCCGGAAAGTCGGAGATCAACGATCTGCTCTTTATCACAGACCTCATGATCACTGACTATTCATCCGTGATCTATGAGGCATCCCTGCTGGATATCCCCATGCTCTTTTATGCCTATGACCTGGAAAACTATGTGGCCACCAGAGATTTTTATCCAGGATATGACCACTTTGTACCTGGTAAGATTGTCAGGACCCAGGAAGAGCTTATTGAAGCGATCCGGACGCAGGATGTCGGGCATGAGAAAGTAAAGAAATTCTGTGAGGAGAATTTTGACCTCCGGGACGGCAGGGCAGCCGAGAGAGTGGCCGGCTTTGTCAGCGGCCTGATGAAACAGGAGAAATGACAACATAAAGCAAAAAGTCCGGCATCTGCCGGACTTGATATCGTGAATACTAATCTGTGATGAAGATCTGATACAACATAGCCATGACATCCACACTGGTGACCGGGACAGGTGTCAGCGCAGTCAGGGGATCTCTGCAGATGGACTCTGCCATGGTCAGGGATACCTTGCTCAGGTCGATGTCGTATTCCCTGACGGGACGAAGCTTTACGATCTGGTCCCGGAAATGGATATAGGCATCTGCCGTCTTCTGGGCTATGGTCAGCGGGGTATCATCCTCCCTGATGTCAGCTCCCAGCAGCTGGCCGGTATAGCGGATCTTGTCCGGTGCGCTCCCTGCGATATGGCGGACCATGGGCGGGAAGGCATAGGCACATGCGGCTCCGTGGGGGATGTGGAAGGCAGCGCCGATCTCATGGGCGATGCAGTGGCCGATATGGACGACTCCGTCGATGAGCATCCATCCGCCGTAGCTTGCCGCGATCTGCATCTTTTCCCGTGCTTTGATGTCGTGTCCCTTCTGCACAGCTCTGGGCAGGTAATGGACGACGGTCTCCATGATCTTCTCGCAGATGAAATCTGTGACTTCACTGGCCCGGGTCGACGTATAAGCCTCAAAAGCGTGAGAGAAGACATCAAGACCGGTGGCTGCAGTGATCTGAGGCGGAAGGCTGATGGTGAGTTCAGGGTCCAGGATGGCATATTCACACATGGAATTGATCACATTGATGGGGTGCTTCTCGCCATGTTCAAGGTCTGTGATCACAATCCAGTTGGAGATCTCGCTGCCGGTACCTGCGGTAGTGGGGATACAGATAAGGCCCCCTGAAGGCTGCATCCGGTTTTCATGGCCTGCATAATCCAGGATATGTCCTTCGTTGCGGCGCATGACATTGATTCCCTTGGAGGCATCCAGGCTGCTGCCGCCGCCTATGGCGATGACGCAGTCACAGCCGGCCTCTCTGCACAGGGCGGCACCTTTGTCCACCAGGTCGCAGGTCGGATCCGGACTGATGCAGTCATAGACGCAGTAAGGAATCCCTGCCCGGTCCAGGATCTTTTTGATCCTGTCTGTCAGGGGCGACTGGGCCAGTCCCTGGTCATAGACCAGAAAAGGATGGCTGAAGCCTGCCTCTTTAAGGAGGACCGGAAGATCGCCGACAGCACCGCAGCCGGAATAGATTTTTGTATGTTTGATGGTACGATATCTTAACAAGAATACTACCTTCTTTCCTATTATAATTGTATTATACATGCACAGGACACTATTTTGCAACTGTTAATTATATCTGTGCCGGGGATGCTTTCATGAACAGGGATACCATCAAGTACATGGCTGCCGCAGCCATGCTGGTCGATCATATCGGCTTCATCTTTCTTAAACCGCCCCTGTCGGATATAGCTAAGGGACTGGGAAATTTCACTGCCGTAA